>JAIQGB010000368.1 GCA_020072905.1 Terriglobia bacterium
TCGGCCAACGGGGTGGAGGGCGGCGTGGTCAGTTCTGCGGGTGGACGCGGACGTGACCGCTGAAGGAAGTTAGTTCGACCATGGCGTCCCCGGTGTTGCGGGTCCCGAGGAGGCTGTTGGCGGACCCCAGAGGAGATGGGGCGCGCCGTTTAGGACGCAGCCGAAAGGCATTATCAACCTTTCCTTTGACTGTCTTGGCGTTGAGTTCAAAGGACGCGGAGGGCGGGACAATCACGTTGATGTCGCCGCTGTAAGTGGACAGGATGTATTCGCCCGCGGGTTCGAAGTCTCCCTGGTAGAGGATGTGGCCCGAGTTGGTGTTGCCGCGCAAGTTTTTGCATGTCGGGTCGATGAAGGTCAGGTTCCCGGTGATGGAGTTTGCCTCCACCCGACCGGAGGGGCGAACAATTTCAATGTCGCCCCCGAGCGAGCGCGCCGTCACGTGGCCGGTCACGTCGGAGGCGGCGATGCGGCCGTCCGCCGATTCGATTGAGGCGTGCTGTCCCTGCAGACGCTCGATCTGTACGCTGCCCTGGCGATTGCGGATCTCCAGGCTCGCCCCCATGGGCACGTCGAGGGTGCAGTCGGCGGTTTCATCGTTGCCGCTCACCAGCGGATCGAGCACGTGGGTGGAGAGGTGAATCCTTTCGGCGCGCCCCGTGGGCGGCATGAGCTCACTATCCACCTCGACGCGCGGCGAGGCGGTCGTGCACTGGGCGTGCACCTGCGACTTCTCCCATCCGCGGATCACGACCTGCCCTCGCAGGTTCGTCAGGCTAATCTGCGGAACGGGCGTCGTGTCGAAGGTCTTATCGAGGTGCGCCGGTCCTACCGCCAGCAAGGTCAGCGGAGCGGCAATGAGAAGGGCAACCCGGAGTGGGATGGTCCTAGCGATCGGCATCCAGCGGAGCATTTTGGGCGATTTGTTCACGACAGTCAATTCCTTTAGTCATTTTATCGACCACTGAACTCCAACGCCGACGCAAGGACTTCAGCCTTCGTTTGATAGGCACGAACCAGATACTGGCGGGCCAGGGCATTTCCCGGCTCCTTCTGGCAGTGCTGCAGGCATTCCTGAATGCTGGTATCGAGAGACTCCAGGCTCCTTCGATAAGTGTCTTTGAGGGTGGGTTCCAGGGAGTCCTCTCGGGCTAGATACGTTTCCTCCATCTCGCTTAGCGTCCGGGCGAGATTGTCATCCACGCCGAACGGCACGACGCTGGCGGCTTCGATCTTCCCTCCCGGGGCAAGAGCTTTCAGGCCGTTTGGGTTTTCCATATTGCGCGGTGGAATCAGCAGAGTGGCGGCGAAGAGCGCCAGAGCGGCTAGGGCTCCCAGCGGCGCCGACCTGGGAAAGAGCGCCGGGCGCGGCAACCAGCGCTGCCATGCCGGGACCTGCTCGCGGATAATTCCCTCTGCTTCCAGGTTGGCACGAATGTTGGCCCAGACTCTGGCGGGAGGTTCCTCCTGAGGCAAATGACGGCTCGAAAGCCGGATCTGCTCAAAGTCCGCGAGCACAACGGAGCAGTAAGGGCACTCCTTCGCGTGGGTCAAAACCGCCGGGCGTTCTTCACCCTCAAGATAAGCGGGTAGGTCACGGTCGAACTCCCGGCAGGCTTCACGCTGTCGAGCACTTGGCTCAAGTTCCTGGTCTGCCATTTCCTTCTACCTTTCAGCGCCCGGCCGCGAGGTTCGTGACTCCTCTAAGCTCGGGTTCCTGTCGTCCGCGCGGAGAAGCTCTCGGAGCTTCAACCGTGCCTTGTGGAGTTGCGACTTCGAGTTGCCGATGGAGCAATTCATGATCTGCGCAATCTCGTTGTGCTCGTAACCCTCGACATCGTGCAGGCTGAACACCGACCGGTAGCCATGGGGAAGCGATTCGATGGCCTTGGCCAGTCGGATGCGGTCCACGGAGCCGAGCAATCTGCGGTCGTCGTCCCCATAATCGCGCTTGACCGGTTCGTCTTGTGAGGCATCCGGCTCATCCAGTGAAACCTGCTGGAGTCCTTTCTTGCGCAGGTGCATGAGCACGACGTTGACCACCAAGCGGTGCAGCCAAGTGGTGAACGCGGACTCGCCTCGGAACGTGGAGATCTTCCGGAAGAGCTGCAAGAACGCTTCCTGGGCCAGATCCTCGGCTTCCGCCGTGTCGCCGGTCATGCGCAAGCAGAGCGAGTAGACGCGACGTTTGTGGGTGTTGAAGAGCGCCTCAAACGCTGCTTCGTCCCCCTGCTGCGCCCGCGCGATCAGTTGAGTCTCGGAAGCGGCCTTGCTGGCCGTGGTCTTGTCGGCGCTCAACGAGTTTCAATTCCGGCCGCGCCTCGACTCGCTTGATGAGATGCGGCTCACAAAAAGGGAGTTGTCTCAGATCCCGGGATTTGGCGACTCCGGCAGGATTACCGACCGGTTGGTGGGAGCGCCTCTACCGCCGTGGGGCGGCGACGGCCGGAAGGCGAATCACCGCCTTGCCCAACCCCGCATTCCCGGCGGTATCAAAGGCGCGCAGGGCTACGACATGCTCCCCCGGGTCGAGCTTGTCCAGCCGGACGGTAAACGTTTCCTGTCGCGAATCCACAATCCCATCATCCGAGAGGAGTTCCACCCATTCCTGGCCATCGGTCGCCGTCTCTGCACCGCGCAGTGGCGAGGTCGCATCCTCAGCCTGGAACTGAACCAGAACCCCTGAGGGGCCCACCTCCTGCTTCAGGATCCGGACCTGCGGGGGCGTATTATCAACCCAAAACGGCGCGCTGACCAGTTCTGCCGAGCGGGCAGACTGAGGCGGATTGGCCTCCTCATCCGAGGCGACCAGCCGGGCGACGTATTTGCCATCGGCAAGCGCATTCGCCTCGACCGTGTACGATGTCTGGTGGAGCTTGTCCTTCAGCAGGTGCCACTCCTGCTCGTCGGCGGCCTGGACGTAAATCGCGTAGACCAACTGGTCTCCGTTGGGATCGTCGGCCTGCCAGCTCAAGGTGGTCTGCGTCTTTGTGGGCAGTCCGACCGGTGACGGAGGGGGTGGTCCTACAGAGACTGTAACCGTGGGCGTTGGCGCGCTGGATAAGGACGACGCGCCAACGGTGCTCGTGCGCTCCCCACTGGTGTTGACGTTCAGAGACCGGATCTGCGGCGGCAGGTTCTGATTCAGATAGGAAGCGGTCACTTCATTCAGCGCCAAGCCGGCTCCAGACCCGGCGCGGAGGGCGACCTTCCACTGCAGATAACGTGCGGCGGGGCTCTGAATGACCGAGCCCGCGGCGTCCCGGTAGGGGCCTGCCCAGTCGCTCCAGGTCTGGTCGGGGCGCTCGGAATTCCCAGCGCGAGTATAGAACTCCAGGCTGGCCGCAGCCGGGACATCCGCTCGCCAAGCCAGGACTCCCCACCGGGAAATGAATTTGGTGTCTTTCACCGGTGATTCGTAAGTGCCCTCGCGGCCTAAATTCGCTCCCAGCCGGAAGAGCTTAGCGATGTTGCTGGTCGCAACATAAAGGTCGGGGCCGCTGAGGAGGAGGCGGCTGGCAAGGGACTCCCGAGTCTCGGTCAGCAGGGTCAGCTTTTGCCCATCCGGGGAGGGAACCAAGTCAAAAATGCGGCCATTCGCGTCGGTGGAGAAGAAGATGTGGTTTCCTCGAACCGCGAGGCCGAAAATGCTTTCATTGTTGGAGTTCCAGATAGTCTCGACAGTGTTGTCTGGCAGGATCTGAATCAACGAGCCGCGGCCCTGGGGGAACTGGGACATGGGGAAAGCCGGAATCTGCGGGGCCGGGCGGTTAAAGCTGGAGGTCTGGGCTGGCACGGGCGCCGGGGCCTGACCCTCCTTGCCCTTTGCCGCCTCATCGGTCCCTGCGGTCACGGTGACGGTGGTGACAGCGCCTGGCGCCTGTGTCCCCGGCGGCTGAGGCATCATGAGATACGGAGCGCCTTTTCCGCCCGCGCCGCCCAATGCCGCTGCGTAGATGCGCCCCTGGGAGTCCTCCACCACGCCGTGTGTGTTTCCGTAACGAAGCCCCGCCGGCAACTCGCCCCAGTCGTGCTGAACCTCGTAAGTGTGCGTGCCCGAGCCCACCACCGGAAGTTTGTTCCCGGATTTGTCGTCCGCGCCCAGAATCGCCGGTACCAGCACGCCGGACGTTTGCAGGAATCGCCGCCTGTTCATTTCGGAGTAGCCCCCTCTTGGCCGAGTATACTTGAACGCGGAGCAGTCATGAAACCGGTACGTCGCCGTACTTCCGCGCCAGGTAGTACGTGCGGTAGCCCGGGCGGATCGTCGGGTCGTTCTTCAATAGCGGGGCGGCATCCCACGCGCGGATTTCGTCGAATCCTGCTGTGCCC
>JAIQGB010000369.1 GCA_020072905.1 Terriglobia bacterium
CTTGGCGACCGTCCCCGGGGCGCCGACATTCTTCTCGGGCGGCGAAAGGATTTGAACCTTGGGCGGAAACGTCCCGAGATTCCGGAATTCGACCGGAGCTTTCCAGAGAATCTTGAAACCCTCCGCCGAGATGGATCGAATGACCACGTTCACGCCCTCGTTTTCCGGTCCGGCCGCAAAGCCCTCACGCGTGATCAAACACTCGTTGCCGCTACCCAAAAGGTCGCTCACCTCGATGTGGCGGATGCCCGACTGCACGTCCGCAAAGGGAACTTCCAAGTAGGGGCCGAGGGTCAACCCACCCTGCGTGCGTGTGAAAACCTGGAGTCTCGCCGTCGGGAAAAGGGGCGACCCCAGAAAGCAGACCAGAAGCGGATCGCCACCTGCCCGCCGCACCAAGTATCGGGCCAGGGAGGTTTGGGTGGCAGCGAAATCATCCAGGTAGGGACCGCCGATGAGCTTGAGCAACTCACCATCCTTCGGGAACTGGCTGAGTGGCAGGGACTCGGCGCGGCCGGAATCAATCCAGCCCATCACCGCAGTCAGTTCTGCGGGATCGACGGCGCGCACGCGAGTCCAGCTCCGGCCGTCTTTCTGCTTGACCTCGTAGACTTCGAGAAGAGAGCCGCGGCCGAGTTCGGCGAGAGTCTTCTTGCGGTCGGCAGGTTTGGCTGTGACCTCCAGCTTGTCAACCTTGGCGACGCACCAGCCGGTGGGTTCCGGGGGCTTCTTCTCCCCGGCGGCGCTCCGCCGGGCGTTCATTCCGTCGAAATCCTTCTGGTGCATGAACGCTTCGCCTCGTACCTCGATATTCATAAGAGCCTTCTCCTTCGACCTGAGCACAAGCGGTATCGAACGGATCGTCCGGAGGTTATTGGTGATATCGGCCACGGTCCCGCCACTGTGAACGGCGGGCCTTGCACCGCAGGGTGCAGGGCGGGCGTCGCCGATCCGTTCGCCACTCCGTCGGCGGAACGGAGCCACTGTCCCGCTCGCTGGGATGGGAAGGCCGCGCGACGCTGTAGTTGACGCCGCAAGTCAGGAAACCTGCCCGGGCGTTCGAGGCCGGTCCGGCTCTGCCAGGATCGGCCAGCGCCGCGCACTCTTCGCGAGAAGGAGTGGGTGGAAGCTGCCCCGCCCTCAAAAGAGTGTGCGGGGCTTCGTTTTTCTTTCGGCCTGGTGCGTTGAAGGCAGGTGACTCAATCGGCATGGCGACGCGGAGCAATCTGTCTCTGATCATCCCGGCGGTGGCTTGCTTTCTCCTGGTGGGCGCTGCGCCTGCATTGCTCCTTGCCCGAGAGGTTGTGGACCAGACGGGCCGGCGCGTGGAGATCCCCGAGCGCCCGGCACGCCTGATCTCACTCGCGCCGAGCATCACGGAAACGCTCTTCGCGCTTGGCCTCGGCAACCAACTCCTCGGCGACACGGACTACTGCGATTTTCCCCTGGAGGCGCGGCAGAAACCGCACGTGGGTTCGATTCTCAACCCGAATCTGGAGCGAATTGTTGCGCTTAAGCCCGACCTCGTGCTCGGCAGCCCGGAAGCCAACCGGCGTGAAACGGCCGACCAACTCGCGCGGCTGGGCATTCCCGTGTACGGCGTGAAAGCCCAAAGCGTCGAGGAAACGCTGGGCTCGATCGAAGCTCTCGGCCGCGTTCTGGGCCGCGGGAACGAAACGCAGGAGCTCGTCGAGAGCCTGCGCCGTCGAGTTGCCGCCGTCGAGCAGCGTGCCGCCGCCCGGCGGCATCCGAAAGTCCTATTCGTCGTCTGGTACCGGCCGCTCACTACCGCCGGCCCGCACACGTTCATTGACGACGTCATCCGGCGCGCGGGCGGAGTTCCGATCAATGACGGCCTGCCGGGGGAATGGCCTCGTATGAGCCTGGAGGAAGCCTTGCACCGTAACCCGGAGGTGGTTCTGTTCCCGCAATCCGCGGCGTTCTCTCCCTCGCTGGATGAATTCACGCGTCTCCCTGGCTGGAGGGATTTGCGCGCAGTGAAAACGCATCAGTTGTATTTCATCCCGGAAACCATCATTCGCCCCAGCCCTCGGCTGATCGATGCGCTCGAAGAAGTCGCGGGCATCCTGGACTCTTATGTGGCCGGGCATTCCGAGGGGGCGCATTGATCCTCGCTGCCACACGCCGCAACGTGCTGCTGTTGACGGGGGCTTTGACGGGCGGGCTCCTGCTCGTCGGGCTGGGAGCGCTCTCCCTGGGCGGCGTTCATCTCTCGCTCGGGGAAGTTTGGACCGCTTTGTGGGGCGCGGCGCAGAGTTCCGAGGCGAGCGTGATCGTGCGCGACATCCGCCTGCCACGAGTGCTGCTTGCCGTGCTCGTCGGCGCGGCGCTCGCAACGTCAGGGACGGCATTGCAGGCGTTGTTGCGGAATCCGCTCGCTGACCCCTACGTGCTGGGCATTTCGAGCGGTGCGGCACTGGGCGCCATCGTGGCCCTCTGGGCCGGAGGGCGGCTCGCTACCTTCTCGCCGCTGGTCGCCTTCGCCGGCGCGCTCGCCACCACCGGCTGGGTCTATCTCCTCGGCCGGCGGGCCGGACGGCTCGCCAGTTACACCCTGGTGCTGGGCGGAGTCATCACCGCTTCTTTCCTCTCCGCTTTGATCCTTTTCGTGCTGACGCTGCTTTCCACGCGCGACGTGCGCGGCGTCGCCTTCTGGCTGATGGGCGACTTGAGCGTGGTGACCGGCGCCCAGCTTCGCGTGCTTTTCCCCGTCGTCGGCCTCGGCATCGTGGCGCTGTTTGCCTTCTCAAAGGACATGAACGTCCTGCTGCTGGGTGAAGAAGAAGCTGCGCACCTGGGTGTGAACGTCTCGCGCGCGGAAACGGCGATTTACCTGCTGGCCTCGCTGCTGACCGCCGTGGCCGTCTCCGTGAGCGGCGCCATCGGATACCTCGGTCTGCTGGTGCCGCACCTGGCGCGCATGCTGGTTGGCCACGACCACCGAATGCTTCTGCCCACGGCCGCATTGGGTGGCGCGATCTTTCTCGTGCTTTCAGATGCCTTGGCACGTACGGTCGTCGCACCCGCGGAGCTTCCGGTAGGGGCTGTGACCGCCGTGGCCGGCGCCCCCGTGTTTATATACCTGCTGCGGCGGACGGCGGGCTGAGGCAGACGAAAGGACAAAGGACAAAGGACAAAGGACAAAGGACAAAGGACAAAGGACAAAGGACAAAGGACAAAGGACAAAGGACAAAGGACAAAGGACAAAGGACAAAGACAAGCCGATGGCGACGCAAGCGGTACGCTAAGGGTTGAAGGTGCATCTTTTCGATTTCCGCATTTCGAACTTGCGCCCACGACTTTTTACGCGTATGCCGGCGAACTGGTGGCCATCATCGGCCCCAACGGCTCGGGAAAGTCAACACTCCTGGAGATTGTGAGCGGGCACCTCAAACCTCTCGCCGGTCGTGTGGTGCTGGGCGGCGAGAACATTCACGGTCTCTCTCCGCGCCAGCGTGCGCAGCGCATAGGCCTGGCCCGCCAGGAAACGATTCTCCTCTTCTCGTTCCAGGTGCGCGAGTTCGTCCGTCAGGGCCGGCACGCGCATCTCGGCCGGAGCCTCTTCGAGACTGACGAAGACGAGCGCTGGGTGGATTGGGCTCTGGAGCAGACGAACCTCGGGGCCTTCGCGAGTCGTCGTATCCTGGAAATCTCCAGCGGCGAATTCCAGCGCGCCGTGCTGGCGCGGACTTTGGCGCAGCGCCCTCGCTTGTTGCTCCTCGACGAGCCCACGGCCAATCTGGATATCGGTTATCAAATCGAGATGCTGCGCCTCATCCGCCAACTGGCCGCTTCGGAGAACCTCATCGCCGTGGTCGTTACGCATGAACTGAACCTCGCGGCAGAATTCGCGGACGCCTTGGTTCTCCTCGAGAACGGTCGCTGCCTGTCAAAGGGGAAACCGCATGAGGTCCTGCGATCGGAGGTTCTCAGCCGGGTGTTCCGCACTCCGGTCGTCGTGGATCAGAACCCTTCCAGCGGCCGGCCACGCGTCACCTGGGGAACGACGTAGGTGCGACGGGCGAAGGCGGAGTTCCGGTGAGGGGAGGTTGGCAATCTCGAGCCTGCCTGGATGAATCTCGTCGGTGATCTCGACGGCGACATGGGCTGAGCCAATCTGATCGCAACCTCTCCGTGGCGTCCTGCCTTACCTTGCGGCCAGCATCCGCTTCTGATAACGTTCGCTCTCATCGGACACGGTTCTCTCAATCCTTCGCGGCAAGGAGTGCGCAATGGGCAAAGCCAACAAGCCATCATTTTCGAAAGGAGCTGACGGCCCGCTCACTCGCCGGCAATTCATCGCCGGCAGTGGCGCGGCGCTTTCTTTCACCATCTTGAAGCCGGGAATGGTGCGCGGAACGGCGGCGAATTCGAAGATCGAACTGGGCCTCATCGGCTGCGGCCAGCGCGGAACCTGGCTTGCCGGCCTTTTCATGAAACACGGTGGCTATCAGGTGGTGGCGGGCGCCGACTACTTCCAAGACCGCGTCGACGCGTTTGGCGAGAAGTTCGCCCTCCCCGCAGAGCGACGCTACACGGGACTCTCGTGCTACAAGAAGCTGCTGGATGGGAAGGTGGATGCTGTGGCCATCGAGAGCCCGCCGTACTTCCATCCCGAACAGGCCGCCGCAGGCGTGGAAGCGCGCGTGCATGTCTACCTCGCCAAGCCGATCGCCGTGGATGTTCCTGGCTGCCAGAGCGTCGAAGAAAGCGGAAAGAAGGCTACCGCCAAGAAGCAATGCTTCCTTGTCGATTTTCAGACGCGCACTGACCCGCTCTATCAGGAGGCCGTGGCTCGCACACAGAAAGGCGACATCGGCCGCATCGTCTCGGGCGAAGCCACGTACATCGCCAATATTCCGTGGGAGCGCCAGATTGAAGACCTCAAGCCCGATCCCTCGAATCCCGAGCGCCAGTTACGCGCCTGGGGACTCTTCCGCGCGCTCTCCGGCGATGTCATCACGGAGCAAAATATCCACGCCATCGATGTCGCCACCTGGATCCTGGACGGACATCCGGAGCGCGCTTACGGCGTAGGGGGCCAGAAGGCGCGCAGTTTCGGAAATTGCTGGGACCACTTCTCCGTGGTCTTCACATTCCCAAACGATGTTCTGGTCAGCTTCTGCTCGAAACAATACGGAGAGGGCTGGGACGACATTCTCTGCCGCCTGTACGGCACGGACGGCACGGTCGACACACATTATTTTGGCGACGTTTCGATCCGCGGCAAGAAACCCTTTGCCGGCGGTAAGGTCGACGACCTTTATCCTAACGGGGCGATTCGGAACATCGCCGCGTTCTATGAGGACGTGACCAAGGGCGAATTCTCGAACTCCACCGTTGCGCCCAGCGTGCGGAGCAATCTCACCACGATTCTCGGCCGCACGGCTGCCTACAAGCGCGCCGAAGTGACCTGGGACGAGATGCTGGCCTCGGGCGAGAAATTCGAGCCGAACTTGAATGGCCTGAAGGCGTAGCTTCGCGAGGTACTCGTTCTCCGCGCGCAGATCAGGGAAGTCGGTGTTCCCGGGTCGCACGGGGGCACCGACAGGATGAGGGAGGTGTTCCGATGCAGGTCCATGGAATGACCCGGCGAGAAATGTTGGCGAGCCTGGCCGTGGGAAGCCTCGCACTGCACGTCAAGCGTCTCAGGGCGGCCGCGCCGGGCTTCAAGATCGGCGCTTGCGACTGGACGCTCGGCAAGCGGACTGACCCATCGGCTCTCGAGTTTGCCAAAGCTCTGGGCCTGGATGGAATCATGGTCGATCTGGGGAACTGGCGGGACGACCTGCCGCTGCGCAAGCCGGAGCTGCAGAAGAAGTATCTGGAGAAGTCGAATCAGATCGGCTTGCCGGTGGCTTCCCTCGCCATCGGCACGCTGAACGAGATCCCGTTGAAGAGCGACCCGCGGGCCGAGCAGTGGCTCTCTGACAGCGTTGATGTCGCGCAAGCGATGGGATTGCGTGTCGTGCTCGTGCCGTTCTTCGCCAAGGGCGACTTGCGAAACGATCCGGCGGGGAAGGATGCCGTCGTCGAGAGCCTCAAGCGGGTGGCGCCCAAGGCGGAGAAGGCCGGAGTCGTTCTCGGCGTGGAGAGCTGGCTCAGCGCCCCGGAGCACGTGGAGATTCTCGACCGCGTCGGCTCGCCGGCCGTCGAGGTCTACTACGATGTGGGCAATTCTCAGAAAGCGGGCTACGACATCTTCAAAGAGATTCACTCCCTCGGCAAGCGTATCTGCGAATTTCACGCCAAAGATAACGACGATCTCTATGGAAAGGGCACGATGAATTTTCCCGAGGTGCGAAAGG
This sequence comes from Terriglobia bacterium, assembly GCA_020072905.1. Taxonomy (GTDB): domain Bacteria; phylum Acidobacteriota; class Terriglobia; order UBA7540; family UBA7540; genus JAIQGB01. Next base: position 6,330 of record JAIQGB010000369.1, read on the forward strand.
CCATGGATGACATCGGCTACCGTGGCTGGATGCAGATTGGAGGAACCAAACTGACGCTTGGTATCGCGGAGAGCATCCGATACGACTTGAACTACTTGCGTGGCGTGTTTCCCCGCGAAGTCTAGTCGCGATGTGACCGCGCTCTCGCCGCCGGGAGGAATTCCGATATAATGGCTGACTCCCGCTGGGCAAGTTGGCGCTTTCGGGGCGTGGCAAGAGGGAAATCGAATCATGTCGGTTGCTGGTGACGTCCGCATCCAATACGAGGCCGTGATCGGGCTGGAAGTGCACGTCCAGCTCCTCACCAAGTCCAAGATCTTCTGCTCCTGCTCGACGCGCTTCGGCGACCCGCCGAACTCCAACACCTGTCCCGTCTGCCTGGGCCTGCCCGGAGCACTGCCGGTGCTTAACCGCGAAGCGGTGACGATGGCGATGAAGGCGGCGCTGGCGCTTAACTGCTCGATCAATCCGCGCTCGCGTTTTGCCCGCAAGAATTACTTCTATCCCGACTTGCCCAAGGGCTATCAGATCTCCCAGTACGACGAGCCGCTCTCCGCAAACGGTTGGATTGAAATTGAAGTAAACGGCGCGCGCCAGCGCATCGGGATTACCCGCGTGCATCTCGAGGAAGATGCGGGCAAATCCCTGCACGAAGGGTTTGCGGATTCCGGCGAGAAATCCTACATCGACCTCAACCGCACGGGCGTGCCGCTGATCGAAGTCGTCAGCGAACCCGATCTGCGCACGCCCGACGAGGCTTACGATTACTTGACGCGGCTGAAGACCGTGATGCTGTATCTCGAAGTCTCCGACTGCAACATGGAAGAGGGCAGCCTGCGCGTGGACGCCAACGTCAGCGTGCGACCCGCGGGGGCGAGGGAGTTCGGGACCAAGGTCGAGGTGAAGAATCTGAATTCTCTCCGTTTTCTCCAGAAGGCGTTAGCGTACGAGATTGATCGTCTGATTGAAGTCATCGAGACCGGCGGCGAGATCGTTCAGGACACCCGGCTCTTCGACAGCCGCGAGGGGCGCACTTACGGGATGCGGACGAAAGAGTACGCGCACGAC
>JAIQGB010000370.1 GCA_020072905.1 Terriglobia bacterium
AATCATTGGGGGGCGTGACGAGGTTAAGAAACAGTCCGGGCACCTGAATGCGCAAGCGTTCGCAGGCGGCCACGAGATCTCGCGTTTCCTCCCAGGCCATATCCGTTGGAATGCTCACCGCATAGAGAGCGGCCCTGGCCGGATTCGTCAACAGTCCTCTCAGTCTCTTGAGGTTCTTCGACATCGTCACGAGTTCCTGAGAGAACTTGGTCAGTCGAAAGATCTGCCGGTATTTCAAGAAGAGGTCGAAGAAAGCTTTTAGCCACTGGTCAATGATTTCGGGCAGCTCGAGCAGGCGAATCAGGTGACCCGTGGCGGCGGAGTCGAGAACCAGAACGTCGTAGCGGTCCGAGGCGAGCAGCGCCATGACGCGGGTCAGGGCCATCACCTCGTCCAGGCCGGGCGGGGAGAGATCCAGAATCCTCTCGAGAACCTCCCGGTCGAAGGTCAGATCAAACTTGCCCGACACCGATTCCAGGAACCTCCCAATGTCCCCCGCGTATTGACTTTTCAAAGCCTCGAATTCCGCCTGCGAATCGATCTCCATGGCTGCGAGGCCGGAAGCCACAACCCTCGGCCGGGAATCGATCGGCACCTCGAGACACTCGGACAACGAGTGAGCAGGCCCTGTCGAGAACAGAAGGACGTTCTTCTCTGACGTGTTCTGCGCGAGTTGCAACGCCGTGGCACAGGCCAGCGTTGTCTTTCCCACGCCGCCCTTGCCCGCAAAAATCAGAAGGGTTGCCTCGGGCGGAGGTCTCTGGACGGCCGCCTCCACACTCAGCGCCTGGACCGCTGACGGTTCGCGTGCCGTGGGAGGGGCCTGGGTGATGGGAACCATGCCGTCCCAGAACGACTCGAGAGCTTCCCGCCCACGGACCTCCTGGGCGTAAAGCGGGACAATCCAAGAGAAGATTCCGCAGTTCACGGATCTGGCGGAGGCGTTCATCCCCACAGACCGCGCAGGGATTATCGGGATAGAGCCGGTTGATCACGATATCGTTCATGGGCAGCCCGAGACGGTCCGCTTCCTTCACGATCGCGACGGTCTCGCGGATACTCATCGCTTCGGCAAGCATCACTGGAACAAAGCGGCAACGAGCCGAATCTCGAAGCAGCTCTTCCATCCGTTTCACCGAAGCCGCCAGGTCCTCGAGGAAGGTATCGAGCTCATCGCGATAACTGGAGCGGGTGAAGGCCCACTTCATGTAGCGGTGCTTGGCCAGCAGCGTTTCCAACATGGCGAGCCATTTGCGGAGGAATTCCGGCATGGCGAGCAAACGGAGTGTGTGACCGCTGGGGGCGGTGTCTACGACAATCCCATCGTAGCTGCGCTTCTCCACCCACGCGGAGATCTCCAGAAAGGCCATGAGCTCATCCAGGCCCGGCAAGGAGAGGTCCAGGAAGCGGCTGATCTCCTCGTCATCGAGAAAGGTTCCGCGCGAGGCGATTTCCCGGAGTTTCGCGTTGTGGGCCGTCTTGAAGGTGTTGAGATACTCCCGGGCATCCAGTTCCAGTACCTTCAAGTTGTCGGAGGGACGGCAGCCGGCCAGGCTATCCGCGAGAGAGTGGGCGGGATCGGTGGAAACAAGAAGAAAAGATGATGCGGGTGAGCGTCGGGCCAATCGCAGCGCCGCGGCGCTGGCGCAGGTCGTCTTTCCGACCCCGCCTTTCCCGCCGAAGATAAGCAGTTGCAGGCCTCGGGATTCCAAAAACGATGGAGCGGCCACGTTCATTGCGCATCCGGTGCGCCCCTCAGGTCAGGCGGCCCTTCTCTGTGCGCTTTCCTCCGGCGATCCCTCTCCGCCCTCCGCCGCTTCGATGCGCCTGCCACGCTGCTGCGCTCTTTCCAGCCGATCGAGCAGGACCTTTTCCTCCGCGGCGAACTCCTCCTCCGAGATCCGGCCGGTTTCCAGCCGCATGTAAAGATCGCTCAGCTCCGCAGTGATGGACTCGGCTTCGGTGGCAAGCTCCTCCTGGGCGGCGTTGTGAATCTCCCGGAAGACCCAGAGCACGCTGCGGATCGGAAACATCAAGAGGTCATCCACAAGCACCATGGCATTCTCCCGGTTGCCCGGCCTAGAGCTCGAGGTCAATCTCGACAAAGCTGTGGGGCGCCCACGGCCCGTTGTAGTCGAAGGCGAAGTTGTTATCAAACTGCTGCGCAGCCTCGAAAACGCCGCTTTCAAACCGCGACATCGCCGCCCGCTCGACGAGACAGGCCAGATTCATGACCTCGCGTTCATTGCGGCATTTGTTCCGCTCAATCTCCGTGCACCGAGGTGTCAGAATCCCTTCCACTTTGTCGATATAGGCCTCCCGGTCCTCATTGAGAACGTGGTCGAACATCCTCCCGACTTCGATCTTCTGCTCCTGCGTGGCCTCGCCGTGGCCCCCCAGGAATCGGTCCCGGACAAGTCGAAGCTCCGGATGGGTGTTCACGAAATACTCGAAGATGTTGGGCACGTCCCAAGTGACACGCAAACCCATTTCAACCCGGCCCGCGACACGACGGAGTTGCTGGAGCAGCGCCTGCTGGTTGCGAGAAAGCATCTTGCGAACGGCCTCCGGGCTGTCCGCGAGAATCCCGAAGGACATGGGCAGTGGCGTGGTCTCCGCCATGAGCTTCTTGAGGACTGTCTGATGAGCCGCGAGACGGGAGCGCTCGGGGCGGATCACCCCGCCGGGCGAGTCGCTGACGACGGCCGCCACTCGCCCCACAGGGATCGAGTACACCTTACGACCGTCGATGCCGAAGTCACCGTACGTGCAACTCTGGACGTCACTTATGATGGCATAAAAGTACGTCCTCCCCTTGGCCGCCGGTTGACGCGGTACTTGTTTCCCAGCCACTTTCGGAGTCGATGTTTGGCCCACACTCACTGATTTTCCTCTTCCGGGCAGCGGCGGGAGTACTCAAGGATGATCTCCACCAGCATCGCAGCACGGAACATGGCGTTTTCGGGCTCGGTGGTCAGGACCTGCGTGGCAATTTCCTCCGCGCTGCGATCTGCAATGTGGAGTTCGACGATCCGGGTGAGCAAGGTCTGGCAGGCTTGAGCGTGGTTGCGGTCCACGAACTCGGGCTCTTGTCGATCCCCGCGGGCAATTCTTACTCCAAGATGTTCGCCGCCCAAGGCCCCCTCGCTCCTTTCACGAAGTCGCGCTCCGAGGATAGATATCGTCTGTTTCCTCGCTCTCCTTTACCCGATGCGGCGAGGCCCCGAGGCCCACGCCCCCTAGGCAGCCTCCTTCATCGGGTTGAGAACGCGCTCGAAGACCTCCTCGGCCGAGGGGTGCTGTGCCGTATTCACTTGCTTGACCGCTTTGACCCTGCCCTGTTCCGTGCGGATCTCAAGGACCGCTCTGCACGCGAAACACTTCACCGGGCCCTCATAGTCGTCGTAGGCGTCGTCCAGATCCACCTTGTGCCCACAGGCCAGACAGTTGATTCTCATACCATCTCCTTGCCGTCCTCTTCGCTTTCCAGAATCATTTCTTCTCGTCCCCCCAACGGTTTCAATGATTCCAGGTGGCGGATCTCCTCAATAACAACGCCACGCCCTCCTGGCCTAGTACCTGATCCGAAGCGCTCCCGCACTGCGGCGCGCGGTGAGCCTCACTCCGGCCGCGGGCAGTTCAACGCGCCTCCCCTTGTCTCGCTCGGCCAGGCGCTCAGCGAGGGTTGCCTCTTCGGCCTCGATCGCGGCGAGACGGGCGTCAAGCTCCGCCACCCGCCGGCTGGCGCTGACTCTCTCGGAAGCGCGCCGGGCTTTTTCGATTTCCAGGCAGGCGATCTGTAGGTGCGCGCGGTGAGGAATACAAACGCGGTCCACTCGACCAGCCAGCGTCCGAATGGTTCTCAAGCCCCGCAACGGTATAGGCATCCTTGCACCCCTTTCATGCCGCAGCATCCCGGTGGCGATTCTTCCGCCGCTTCGTGTGGTTGCCACAGACCTTCTTGATAACCTCCTCCACCTTTTGCCACATGAGAGACTGGCCGTCGTGAGTGACCTTTGCCGTGTCCGTCTTGAGAACGTCGCAACAGACCCACCAGAAGGTCGGATCGTCGGTCCGGGCGCGGCTGTGGCGGTGGGCGAGGATCTTGGCGATGGCGATGCAGGCCCGGATCGTGGGGCGGTGGTTGTTGACCCCGACAGTGCGGAGTTCCCTGATAACATCCACAATCCTTTCCGCATCGGAGCGGGGAAGCCCTGACTTCGCCTCCGCAATCCGAATTTCCGTCTCGCGATCGTAGTGTCCAAGGTTGATGGTGATTAGCCGATCCATCAGTGCGTCCTGGGTCTTGTGGACACCCGCGTATTCTTCGGGGTTCGACGTGAGGATGGCCCGGAAGTTCTCGTGGACGCGCACGTAATGCTCGCCGGACCCGCGCAGGGTAGGCAGATTGAGAATCCTCCCCTCGAGGATGCTGAGGAGCACGTTGTTGGCCTCCGGCCTGGAACGGTTGAACTCATCGTAAATCAGCGTGTATCCGTTGAGGCAGGCGGTGGTGAGCTGGTGGTCCTCCCAAAGAGTGCTCAAGCTCTCTTCGGTCTTCACCACGGAGTGAATGTAATTGTCGACGAGCTTGTACTTGCGGTAGCCGGAATCCTTGCCCACCAGGTCCGAGCCTCCGAACTCGTCGTCGCCATGGATCAGGACGACCGGCCGACCGAGCTGCGCGGCAACGTGCAGGGCAAGGGTCGTCTTCCCGGTTCCTGCCGGGCCGGCGAAATGGACTCCATATCCGACATCCAGATAACTCAATGCCCGGTCCGTCAAAGCCTGAATGTGCGGGGTCAAGACGAATTCCTCGCTAGGCTCAGGGACAATGCTGGGCCCGTCCGGTTCGCGGATTTCGCAGGCTACTGATACCAACTTCGCATCTTCGCCATTCATGCGCGTCTTTTCCCTTCCCTTGAGCTTTTCGGTCCCGTTGGAGCGCCGCGCGGGCTACGGCGGTGGCCCTAGCGTTTCCGTTTCCTTCGTGCGGGCTTTTCTCCCCCGACGAATTCGGGCGAGCGCTTGCTGACTTTATCGCCCGACTTTTCTTGCGCATTTGGCGGTACTTCCCGTCTCCCGTGGTTTTCCAGTTTCCCCGTAACCCGCTGCGACGGCGCGCCCAGAGCAACCCAGGCGTGTCGAATGCCGCTGAGGTCGGTGCAAATCCCTGTCCGGAGGTCACTGACCGTGCGCTGGAGGTCTGCAAT
>JAIQGB010000371.1 GCA_020072905.1 Terriglobia bacterium
GATGTCCCGGCGGCTCGCCCACCGATACGATGCCGAATTGGGCGACTTACCGCTGGCCGGATGAATACGACCAAGTCCTCAAATGGCAGTGGAGCGAGCGCGTCATTCCCTACTGGAAGCAGGCGGCGAAGTTCGCGCGCGAGCACGGAATTCGCAAAATCGCGCTCGAAATGCACCCGGGGTTCGTTGTGTATAACCCCCACAAGCTTCTGCGGCTCCGTGAGGCCGTGGGCGAGGAAATCGGCGCGAACTGCGACCCCAGCCACTTGTTTTGGCAGGGTTGCGATCCGGTCGAGGTCATTCACCTCCTCGCCAAGCACAACGCGCTCTTCCACGCGCACATGAAGGACACGGTTATCTTCAAGCCGGATGCTGCCCGGTACGGAGTGCTCGATTTCGAGGCCGAGCCGGCGGATCTCTCGCCAGGCTCGGTAATGTTCCGCGCGGTTGGCTACGGGCACGGCGCGGAACTCTGGAAGGACATTGTGAAGGCTTACATGGACGTCGGCTTCCAGGGCATCTTGAGCATCGAGAACGAAGACCCGATTCTCTCTGGTGAAGTTGGCGTCGAGCGCGCCGCGTACGTCCTGAAGAATGTCCGTGAAGAGCTGCTGGCCGGGAAGTAGCGCTGACCTTTCCGCAGCGGCGGTCTGCGGCCGCCGCGATTGAAGATCGCCTGCGTCACCAGGAGTAGCACGGCGATGGCGGCCAGGAGCCAGAGGCTGGTGCGCACCGTGGTGTGTTGCGCGACGTAGCCGACTGCGGGAGGAACGACGGCGCCGCTCAGCAAGGCGAGCGTCATCAGAATGCCGAAGACCGTTCCAAAAAGCTTCGAAAAGTAGGTGCTCGCCGTTCCCGCCGTAGTGGGAAAAACCGGAGCGAAACTCAGACCGCAAATGATGATGCCTGCCGTCGCCACCGCCACGCTCGGGGCGAGGGCCATGATGACGAGTCCCACGGTGGCGCCGAGCGAAGCGCCCAGCACGAGGCTCGGCCCGCGCAGGCGTTTCACCACCTGGCTGGCGGCCAGGCGTCCCAGCATCATCGCCACCCAGAAACTGGTCAGAATGATTTTTGAAGATTGCGCGGACGCCTGGAAATCTTTTTCCAGGTAGGTGCGGATCCAACCGGCCGTCGAAATTTCCAGCGCGGAATAGAAGAACAGCACCCAAGCGAGCAAGATCACCGCGGGGTCGAGTGCCATGCGGCGCGCTTCACCCCAATCGAATCCACCGGCTGCGCTTGCGGGCGGAAACGTTTCGACAAATCCGATGAATGCCACGGCGGCCACGAGCGTGGCGATCATCCACAGCGTGGCCGGAAGTCCCAGTCGCGCCGTCAGCAGCGTGACGACCCAAGGAAAGAAGACCGCGCCGACACCGAAGAAGATGTTGGCGAGGTTGAAGGCCGAAGAAGGATTCTCCGGATAGAGATCAGGAATGAGCGTGTTCGAAGCGCTCATCGCCGAGCTGCCCCCGAGGCCGAGCGCCACCAGCAGCACACCCAGGGCCGAGTAATTCGGCGCGTAGGCCATGCCCACCAGCGCCGCCGCCGAGAGCAGAAACCCCGCAACCAACACCGGCTTCTTGCCGAAGCGGTCGATCAGCGGCCCCGCCAGGAACACCATGGGGATTTGGGGGATATAGAGGAAGCTAAACAGCGTCCCGCTGCGGGCGAGATCGAAGCCGAGACGCGCGCTCAGCTCCGGCAGCGTCGCGCCCAGAAACGAGGTCATGATGCCGAAGGTGAACAGCCCCGCACACGCTGTTCCCATCAGATATCGCGTCGCGGTCTGTCGAGCCGGGCTCATAGGAGTGCGTGACTCTCTCTAGCGCCGGAGTTGTCGCAGGCGATGAGCAGGGTCGCGAGCGCCGGGATTATAAATCAGGTTGCGCGCTGCTGACAGTGAGATCAGGGACGAAATTGCAGTACCTTTGATATCCGGGACAACAAGTTTGCCGTATCGGCTGGGGCGTTGGGCACGCTCCAGTGATGAGCCCGGCCGGCCGGAGCCGGCGCGGAAGTCTTGTGCCACTGGGCCCATCCATGGGGCCGCCGCGTGCTACTTCTGGGCGATTTCGACTCTGCCCGCGAGTTCAGCCGTCAGCCGCCCGACATGAGCTTTCAACTCGCGGATCTCGGCTCGCTGTTCTTTGACCGCTTCGATCAGCAGCGCCGTCAGGCGCGCGTAGTCCACCGACTTGGCGTCTTGGCCGTTTGCCTCATAGGCGACGACTTCCGGGACGACTTCCCCGACTTCTTCCGCAATCAGGCCGATATGGTGCTGGCCGTCAGCTTTGGCGTCGTAGGAGACGCCGCGCAGCCGCTCGACTTTGTCGAGCGCGCCCTGAAGCGTCTGGATATTGGTCTTCCATCGACGTGAGCTGTAGGTCGCCCAGGAATCGGCAATCGGGTCGGTAGCGGAATCCTGGACGATCGTTAAGATGTTCGACGGAGCCGAGGTCCCGATGCCGACATTGCCGGTCCCATTGATGAGCATGACCGGATCCTTGCCGGAGATATCAAGGTTGTCGATATTGGGTTCCGCGCCCAGGTTCGTAAAGAATCCAATGTCATGGCTCGAATTGACGGTTCCGAGGATCAGCATGGATTTGCCATCCAAGATGGCACTGGAGTAGCCGAGATACGCGACGCCTGAGCCGCTGGTATGCAAGGCCAACCCCGCACGGCCATTGTTTTGGTCCATGTTGACGCTGAGCCCCTTCACGAACGGTACGACGTCAGTGCCGTCAAAATCTACACGTATGCCGCCCCCACTTACGTGAAGTTTCTCGCCCGGAGAGTTCGTTCCGATGCCCACGCTGTCGTTGAAGAACTGGTTGTTGGAGAAGCTGTTGGCCGCATCCCGCCGGGCGAAATTGGCGGCCGCCACACTGCCGAGGTTCGCCGCATTCACGTTGCTCAACCCCGAGCCGTCGCCGAAGAATGACCCGGCGGTCAGGCCGCTTGAGAAGAACGCCCCGCCCGTGGCGCGCACGACGAAGGTATTCCAGCCCGCGTCGGTGACATCGGCATCGGTCGCGTCGCCCCAGACAAAGCTACCGCCGTTGATGGCTTTCGCTCGCGTCCCGGCAGCGAAGCTGGAAGCCCCCGCAGAGTTGTCTCTGCCTCCGGGCACGGTGGCCCAGTTGCCGTCGGCAAAATTCCCCGTTCCGCCCCCTACTGTGTCGCCCCAACTCTCGGGCGAACCGCCAGCCGTGTTGCCACTCCCCCCGGTCACGGTTGACCCTGTGCCTTTCGCAGCATTACCGCTACCGCCGGCGACCGTATTTGCCCAGCCATTGGCTACGTTTCCGTCCCCCCCTCCAATCGTCGCAGACGTCCAGCCGGGGCCGGCTGCAACGTTGTTGATGCCTCCAGCGATGGTGGAGCCTCCCCCTTCGGCCTTGTTAATCGCACCGCCACCGACGGTGGAGCAGCAGGAGCCTTCCCCCGTTATGTCGTCGCTCCCGCCTGCTTGGTTGGCAGCACCGCCCGCGATGGTGCTGGTGTGGTAAGTAATAAGATTGGGACCGGCTAGTTCGCCCCCGCCACCGATCGTGGCAGTATGCACTCCAGCCCTCACGGAGTTCGCACTGGCGCCCAGAATCACATTGGGACCATCCAGCGCCGTGTCGATGCGCAGCCCGTTCGAGTTGATCGCACCGGTGAGACTAAGATTCCCCGTGATGCCCTGGTTGCCGACGAAGATGTTTGTCCCTAGAGTCGCTGCTCCCGTGACTTGGCTGACATTCAGGTTCGTCAGCGCTGCGCCGTCACCCGAAAACGCTGGCGCGGTCACGGTGCCGCCTGCAGTCAGGTTGTGTGTGAAAAACGCGCCGCCCGTCGCGCGAACGACGAAGGTATTCCATCCAGCAGATGTGACGTCGGCCTCGGTCGAATCACCCCAAACGAAACTGCCACCATCTAGAGCCTTGGCGCGGTGCCCAGCGGCGAAGCTCCCAAGCTCTGCGGCGGTATTGTTATTCCCTCCGGGCACGGTCGCCCACATCCCGCTGGCGGTGTTACCCCCACCTCCGCCAACACTGGCCCACATCCCGCTGGCTGTATTGCTCTCGCCTCCGCCGATCGTCGAAACGAATTCGCTGGCGGTGTTCTGGTAACCCCCGCCGACAGTCGAAGCGGGGCCACTGGCTTTATTCTCCTGGCCTCCGCCGACCGCCGCGGCCCAGGAGCCGGCAGTGTTGATGAAGCCCCCGGCGACTGTTGCCGCATTGGCGCTTTCGGCGTCACCTGTATTGTCCCCGGCTTGGTTGCCTGCTCCCCCGCCTACTGTACCAAGCGCATCCGTCACACGGTTCGCGGTTGCTGGGTCGGCCGGGTTGGTCGGGCCGCCGCCGGCGATCGTGGCACCGACCCCACCGCTGGTTACCCAGTTCAGGGTGCTACCACCAATCACGTTGGGACTTCCCGCTGTCGTTTCCAAGCGCAACGCGTTGTTGATGGAGCCCGTGAGGTTGACGTTTCCCGTGACGCTCTGGTTGCCGACGAAGAAGTTTGTCCCCAGGTTTGCGAAGGCGCCGGCGTGCAGGCCGTCAACCGTGTCGGCGTTGAGATTCGGCACTAGCGTTGTGGAGCTAACTTGTAGTGGCGCGGTGCCGGTTGAAATCGTCGAGATCAGACGAGTGCCAATCATTGTGCCGCCGGCCGCGAGGTTGCCGCTGGCGTCCACGCTGAACTTTTCGACGAAGCCGGTGGTGCGACCGCTGAGGATCTTCCCGCCGCCCAGCGCATCAAAGATCGCTGCCGTGCCCG
>JAIQGB010000017.1 GCA_020072905.1 Terriglobia bacterium
ACGACGAGCGACTCTTCCTTCAGGTCATGCGGACGGGTTACGTCAAGGCCCGCAAATTGAACCCCATCATGCCCTGGAACAATTTCCGGCACCTGAGCGATGACGATCTCAAGGCCATGTTAGCCTACCTGAAGACCCTCCCACCAATCAAGCATCGCGTGGACAACGGCGAGTCCCCCACGCCCTGCCGGCTCTGCGGCGGAGTGCACGGCGCAGGAGACAGAAACTAGGCAAGAACGTCCCGGGCCAAGCACCGTGAAAGAGCATTTTTCGTGGCTTCGGCCGCTCCTAGGGATGGAACCCACGACGACGCCCGACCTGTGCTAGCATGGAACGTGCTAGAGGAGGTCCACCTATTCCATCCCCCAGTGGCAAGCTCCGCGCCATTCCCCTCGGAGGCCTCGGCGAATTCGGCATGAACATGATGGCCTTCGACTACGACGGCCATCTGGTGATCGTCGATTGCGGCGTAATGTTCCCGGACGCCGAACTGCTCGGCGTGGATATCGTTATCCCGGACATCAGCTACCTGCGGCAGAATCAGGACCGGCTGAAGGCCATCCTGCTCACCCACGGTCACGAAGACCACATCGGCGCTCTGCCCTACGTCCTCGACGAAGTGGACGCTCCCGTTTATGGCTCGCCGTTCACTCTGGCCCTGGCGCGCGCCAAGCTCGCCGACCACGGCATGGCGGACGTCGCCGACCTGCGCGAGATGCAGCCGGGCCAGCCGTTCGAGGTCGGCCCCTTTCGCGTCGAGTTCATTCACCTTACGCACAGCATCATTGATTCCGGCGCTCTGGCACTCACCACGCCCGTGGGCACGATCATCCATACCGGCGACTTCAAGTTCGACCCCACGCCCATGGACCAGCACGTCAGCGACCTGCACCGGCTGGCGGAATTCGGGCGGGCGGGCGTGCTGGCGCTCTTCTCCGACTCGACGAACGTCGACCGTCCCGGGATGACCCCGTCTGAGCGCGCCGTGCGCGAGCGCTTCGAAGAGATCATGGCCGAGGCCAAAGGCCGCGTGCTCATCTCCTGCTTCGCCACTTCCCTGCACCGCATGCAGCTCGTCGTCAACCTCGCGCAGGAATACCGGCGGCGGCTGTGCTTCGTCGGCCGGGCCATGTTCCAGAATTCCGAGATCGCCCAGCAGATGGGCCGGCTGGAAATTCCGCCTGGCCTGCTCGTTCCACCCCAGGACTTGCGCAAGCTGCCGCGCAAGGAAGTCGCCGTGATGCTGACCGGAAGCCAGGGCGAGCCTATGGCAGCGCTTTCGCGCGTGGCCGTGAACAACCACAAGTGGGTGACCGTCGAGCCCGGAGACGATTTGGTGATTTCCGCGCGCATCATCCCCGGGAACGAGAAATCCATCTTCCGCATGATCGACCACCTCTACCGGCGCGGCGCGCGCGTGCATTACCAGGACGGCAGCCAGCCGCCCGTGCACGTCTCCGGGCACGGCAGCGTGGAAGAGCTGAAGCTGATGCTCAACCTGATCCGGCCGCAATACTTTGTCCCCGTACACGGTGAATATCGTCAACTCTACCAGCACACGGTGACGGCAAGCGAGCTGGGCGCGGTATCCAAAGAAGGGTTTCTGCTGGAAAGCGGCGACGTGCTGGAGTTCGACGCCCAAGGCGCGCGGCGCGCCGGCCGCGTGCCGGTGGGCCGCATCTGCATCGACGTCGGCACGCTCGATGAGGTCGGTGACGTCATCCTCAAGGAACGGCGGGTCATCTCCGAGGACGGCATCGTCATTCCCATCCTGGCCATCAACGAACATACGGGCCAGCTCGAAACCCAGCCGCAGATCGTTTCCCGCGGCTTCGTGCCGCTTGATGAGGCAAAGGAACTTGTGGAGAGCGCCCGCGAGGTCATCCTGAAAACCATCGAGAAATCCAATCTCGAGGAAGTGGCGGACTGGGGCGTCATCAAAGAGAAGATCCGCACCGCGCTGCGCAAGCACTTCGACCAGGAAACCGGAAAACGACCGATGATCTTGCCAGTGATACTGGAAGTCTGATTTTGGATTTTGGATTTTAGATTTTGGATTTTGGATTCCGGGTCCGGGCTCTTCGGCAGAAATCGGGAACCCAAGGCAGCACATGGACGAGAAGACATTCAAAGAAAGAACGAAGAAGTTCGCGCTGGCCGTAGTTCGTTTGGTCGAATCGCTTCCCCGGACCCGTACCGCCGATGTACTTGGGCATCAGTTGTTGCGTGCAGGGACCTCGGTCGGGGCCAACTATCGGGCGGCGTGTCGCGGCAGGTCAGCTTCTGATGTTGTCTCAAAGCTGGGCATCGTGGAGGAGGAAGCGGACGAGGCGATTTATTGGATGGAGCTGCTCCTCGAAGCGGGAATCCTTCCTACGGACCACGTGAGCTCTTTGAAGAAGGAGGCCAACGAACTCCTCGCCATGACGGTTGCCTCAATCAAAACTCTGCGGAATCGCAGTCGCGGCTGCAGCCCGCAAGTCGCCCAGTCTGTGTCCGCAATCCAAAATCCAAAATCTAAAATCCAAAATTAGATGCCTCTCTACCAAGCCATCGTTCTCGCCATCGTTCAGGGCCTTACTGAATTCCTGCCCATTTCGAGCACGGCGCATTTGACTCTCTTTCCCTGGCTGCTGGGCTGGAAAGATCCCGGGTTGACGTTTGACATCGCGCTCCACGCCGGCACGCTGGTCGCCGTGTTGGTCTACTTCTGGCGCTACTGGCTGGAAATGTTCGGCACCGCTGTGGGCCGCGATTGGGGCGGGAATCCTGGCCTGGGCCTCGACCGAAAACTCCTCGGGTTCCTGGCGGCGGCCACCATTCCGGCCGGCGTGGCCGGCTGGCTCTTTGAGAGTGCCGCGGAGGAGGAACTCCGCTCGCCGTTCATCATCGGGGTCGCTCTGGTGGTACTGCACCAGGTGGGATTTGTGGACTCAGTGCTGGTGGGAGTGGCGCAGGCCTTCGCGGTAATTCCCGGCGTATCCCGGTCAGGCGCCACCATGACCGCCGGCCTCTTCCGAGGCATGAAGCGCGATACCGCGGCCCGGTTATCCTTCCTGCTCTTCACGCCCATCATCGCCGGCGCGGCGCTAAAGAAAGGGCTGGAGATCCGCCATACGGGGGTCCCCCACGAGATGGTGCTGCCATTCGTGTTGGGAATCATCGTGGCGGCCGTGGTCGGATACCTGGTTATCGCTGCCCTGATCCGTTATTTGGAGCGCCGGACCTTCAGAATTTTCATTGTTTACCGCGTTGCGCTCGGCGTGCTAGTATTGGCGCTAGGTTGGGGATTGCGTCACGCCTAAGCGCCAGGAGCCAGGTTTCCTCGGGCGGTTTTGCGCGAGTTGAAACCTGAAGCCACGTACTCTTATTTCGGGTAGCCGGCAAATCATTGCGAGGCCTGAAAATGGGCAGCTCCTCCGCAGGCACATTTGGCAAGGCCCGGAATGGCACGTCCTCGGGCGCAAACTCCTTTCTCTCAGACCCCCATCGCCTCACCGAACTCCTCGGTTTCTTGCTTGGCGTTGCCGGACTGCTGACGCTGCTCAGCCTGGTTTCATACCGGCCTACCGATGCGTCCTTCCACACTGCGACTTCTGCCCCCTCTGTCCACAATTGGATCGGCCTGGTGGGCTCCTACGGCGCCGACCTGCTCTTCCAGGGATTGGGCTGGGTGGCTTTTCTGGTTCCCGCCACACTTCTGATCGCGGGGACTCGCATGCTGCTCGTGCGCCCGTTCGGCGCACCCTGGAGTAAGGCCGCCGGCACCGTGTTGCTCGCGGGGTCGATGGCCACGCTACTCGAACTCTTGCCCTTTACGCCGCGCGTGAGCGGCTTGATTCGCGGCGGAGGGCTGGCGGGATTCCTCTTCAAGCTGGCACTCGTCCACGTGTTCAATCAGGTGGGCGCCATCATCGTCGCCGGCACAGCTTTCCTGACTTCGCTCTTTCTCGTCACGCGCTTTTCATTCTCCGCCGCGGCGACTTTCCTCGCCGCACGGTTAACGTTCGTAAAACCCCTGGCGACCCGCTGGAACGCCTGGGGCGAGTCTCGCCAGCGCGAGCGTATGCGGAAACAAGTGGAACGCGCTCGCGTCGTGGGCAGAGAGGCGGTGGTAATCCAGAAGGTCGGAACGAAGCCCGCAGCGGCCATCGAGGAAGCGGTCAAGCCCGCGGCGGCGCAGCCTGCCTTGGCGCGCGCAGGCAACGCGCCCTCCAGCGTCAAGGAGCTGCTCCAGGCCAAAAGGCCCGGGGTGCCCGTAATTCGCGCCCAGGGTCTTGAGGATGAGGCAATCTCCGCACAACCGCCCAGGATCGTCGGCCGGGGTGCACACGGTTACAAGCTGCCCAGCGCCACGCTGCTGCGGCCGCCGGAAGGCGAGCAGGCCATCAATGAAGAGGAATTGAAGGAACGCGCCGTCCGGATGCGGGACAAATTCAACGAGTTCGGTGTGACGGGCTCAGTAACACAGATTCATCCCGGACCGGTCGTCACCACCTACGAGTTCAAGCCCGAAGCGGGCATCAAGTACAGCCGCATCACGAACCTCGTAGACGACCTCTGCCTGGCGCTCAAGGCCGAATCCATCCTGATCGAGCGCGTCCCCGGCAAATCCACCGTGGGCATCGAAGTCCCCAATCTGCACCGCGAGACGATTCACCTGCGCGAACTGGCCGAGTCGAGCGAGTTCGCGGCCTCGGCATCCAAGCTCAGCCTCTGCCTCGGCAAAGACATCACCGGCAAGATCAAAGTCGGCGACCTCACGCAGATGCCGCATCTGATGATTGCGGGCTCCACGGGCTCGGGCAAGAGCGTGTCGATCAATTCCATGATCGTTTCCATCCTCTACAAGTCCACGCCGGAAGAAGTGAAGTTCATCATGATCGACCCCAAGCGGCTGGAGCTGGGGCTCTACGAAAACATCCCGCACCTCTTCACGCCCATCGTCACCGAACCCAAGCAGGCCGCCAACGTGCTGCGCCGCGCCACCCTCGAAATGGAAGAGCGGCTGAAGAAACTCGCCGAGCACGGGGTGCGCAACATCGAGCAGTACAACAAGATTTTCGAGCCGGATTCGACGTTGAACCTCTTCGACACGAACGGGGAGCGCGAGCGCCCGCTGCCCTACATCGTGATTGTGATTGACGAGTTGGCCGACTTGATGATGGTCGAGCCGCAAACCGTCGAAGAATCCATCACGCGCTTGGCGCAGATGTCCCGCGCCGTGGGGATTCACCTGATCCTGGCCACGCAGCGGCCGTCGGTAGATGTAATTACCGGGCTCATCAAGGCCAATATGCCCTCGCGGATTTCCTTCCGCGTCGCCTCGAAAGTGGATTCACGGACCATCCTGGATTCCAACGGCGCGGAGGCCCTGCTCGGCCGCGGCGACATGCTTTTCATGCCGCCCGGCACAGCCCGCCTCCTGCGCCTGCACGGGCCGCTGGTCACCGAAAAGGAAATCGGCAAGGTCGTCGACTGGTGGAAATCACAATCGCAGCCGCAATTCAACGAGGAATTTCTGAAGCCCTTCCGCGATAAGGACCGCGGCGCCGAAACGTTTGACGACGAGGAAACCGACGCCGAGCTCGACGAAGTGTATGACGAGGCTGTGCGGATTGTGGTCGAGTCCGGCAAGGCCTCGACGTCACTGCTGCAGCGGCGCCTGCGGCTCGGCTATGGCCGCGCCGCGCGGCTGATCGACTTGATGGAGAAGGACGGCATCGTCAGCGCGCCGGACGGCTCGAAGCCGCGCGAAGTCTTGAAGCGCCCGGAATGGCTGCACGAGGTGGACAACTCCTTGCGGTAAGGAAGCGGCGTCCCCTCTCCCCCCGCGCAGCAGGGTCTCGCGCCGAGGGCACGGAAGGCACCCATCCTCGCTGAGGAGGATTATGCGCATGCCCGCCAACTCCAACCCGGAACGCCGCCGAGGGGGGCGTGTTCCTCACCGCGCGCGAATCATCCTGAGCGGCGTCGATGCCGACGGGTTCAATTTCGCCGAGGAGACCGAAACGCTCTCGGTCAGCAAACAGGGCCTCGCGGCCCGCACCTCCTACCATCTCGCCCTGGGGCAGGAAATCTCCTTGCGCACGAAGGACAAGAACCGCACGGCCCAGTTCGAGATCGTCTGGCTCGGTCAGCCCGGAAGCCCCAGCGAAGGCCGCATCGGCATGGAATGGGTTGAACCTTGCCGCTTCTGGGGCGTCGAATTCCCTTCCGAGAATTGGGAACCGGATTAGCCTTGCCGCGGCATTCCCCTTGGCCTCGCCGCCCGCATGCCTCCCGCGTTTCTTGACAGGGAATCGAATCCATTCGACAATGAGAATCCGTGCCGCGGTAGCTCAGGTGGTAGAGCGCAGCCCTGAAAAGGCTGGCGTCGGCGGTTCAACTCCGTCCCGCGGCACCATGGTTCCAATCACTTACAGCCACCCCTAAACCCTACACGTTCCAATTGCATTCCAAAAGTAAATTACTACCGCCTGGAAGGCGGTAGCCTTGGGGGATTGTCGATTACAAATCGACTGTCGTCTCGGCCTGCGTTTTTGACCGATTCGCTAGTACTTGGAAACGGTGTTACACTCCGCCCTCCGATCTTCGGCGAGGTTCCCCGCGACTCGCATCCAGCGCTTCGTTATAGCCCTCTACGCCCTCCTCCTCGCCGGCCTCTACTTGTAGGTTCCCTGGAAGGCTTGCGACGGGTATAGAAACACACCGATCCGCCTACCCTGCGGATTCCTTTGGTCCAGGCCAAGATTACCGGCCTGGATGACTTACGAGCAAAGATTTCGAAATCAAGCTGAGCTCTGTTTTCAGGACTGCCTATGCGCTGAGTGCCCGACAGGCACGTTCAGGGGTGACCAATGGCACTGAATAGGCGGATGCCAGGATTGAACCGAAGGCACAAAGCGGCCTTGTTCTTGGTCCTTATTGCCGTGGGAGTCGGCGTGCATACGCCGAGGTAGAAAGGACAAGCCGCGCATTAGATCGAGGCCCAATCTCACGAACAGCGCCATCCTTTGGGCGGCACATGCCGGGCTGAAGCTTGGCGCTACATCACAATTTGCGCCACTACCCGACACGGGGCCCATTCTCTGCCGGCCACGCCCGCCGGAAGAACCGCAGCCAATTGCCGTGCATCACCGCCTCGACGTCCACTTCCGCGTAACCTCGCCGGCGGAGCAATTCCGGAATCCTCTGCAAATCAACGATTGTGTCCAAATCATGCGGTGACTGCTCGCGGCCGAATCCGCCATCGAGATCGCTTCCAATGGCCGCGTGCCGGGCGTTGCCGGCCAACTGGCAAATGTGCTCGATATGGTCGGCAACCCTGTCGAGGCTGACCAAGGAGTTGTCGGTGACGAGCGGAATATAGCCTGGATAAAGCATCCAGGAATCGAAGGCCGTGCCGATAACGGCCTCTCGCGCGATCAAGGCGCGAATCTGCTCATCGGAAAACTGCCTATCGCCAGGAATCAGGGCGCGGCAGTTGTTGTGGCTGGCGAGCACCGGACCCTTGAACTTTTCGAGCGCTTGCCAGAAACCCTCCTCCGAAAGATGAGTCATGTCCAGCGCCAGTCCCAGGCGGTCCATCGCGGCGAGCAATTCGACACCCGCTACACTCAGGCCGCCTGTCGCTCCGGTCCCGTGCGCGTAGGCGCTTTTGCCATAGTGGGCCAGGCCCACCACGCGCAACCCATCGTCCCACCACTCGTCAAGCTGACGGGCAGAAAGAATCGGGTCTGCGCCCTCCATGCTGAGGATGAATCCTAGCGGGCAGGTGAGGCCCTTGCCGGCTTGCCACTCACCCAGATGGGATTCAATCTCCCTCCAGGTCTTCAGCATGCGCAAGCGACCCTGCTCCTCTTGAAGGCGATAGTACGCAAGCTGGCCCCGGGCCATGGCGCAGGCGATTTCCTGATTCCGGTAGTCGAGCTTGCTGTCACCCAGGTCGGCGATGCGAGCCAGCACGGTGGCAAGGCAGATGACGACTTCAGCTTTCCGCATCTCCGGCAGGGAGACGGTGTTGGCGCCGCGGTAGTCCTCCTTCATGCCAGCTTCCTGGCGGCGAATCTCCGCAACCGGAATCGTCAGATCGCGATTCCAGTTGAGGGCATTCCACGCCAGGTCGAGATGAGCATCAACCACCAGCATCGGGTTTCCCTCGCTTTGCCAAAAGGTACGCGCGCGCGATTGCGCCGTTACCCCTCAGATCCCTTCGCCGGCGTTTCGCGATCCCAGACCGTGACCAGCAGTGTGCTCCCCAGCACCAGGATTCCGCCCACAATTGCAGCCAGCCTCAGGCGCTCGCCCAGCCAGAGCGCCGCAATCGGCAGTCCGAAGAAGGTAATGAGGTAATTGGACAAGCCCGCCTGATTGGCGTCGAGATGCGTGAGCGCCTTCAGGAAGAGGACCATCGAAAGATAATTGTGAAACACGGTGAGGAGCGCCAAGCCGGCCCAGGTCCGCAACGTGAAATACGGAATGCGCTTAAATACGTCTCCTTCCGTAACGAACATGAGAGGAGTCATTAGAACGAACATGGCCAAGTAAGAGAAGAACAGCATCTGCAACGGTGAATATCGTCTCAGGACCCCCTTGCCGTAGGTGTTATAGAATGCGCTACCAAACATGCCGGCAAGGATAGAGCATTAGCGTCGCAAGCGTCATCGGCCCCCATACGGTGAAGACGGGGCCCACCTGATCTTGCACCAGCTTGACGCAGGTGAATTGCAGAGCCCACATCAGGTTGCAACTGAATAGCAAGAACCACGAACGCCAGCGGCTGTAAATTGGGGATGGGGCGGCCGGGATTTGGACCTGAGACTCCATGTTCACTTCAACCGTCGCGGGCAGTGTATGGATGAACGGCATTACTGCGACAAGGACGATATGCGCGGGATTTTCGATCTGCCGCCTGCCGCTCGCCGGGAGTCGTCCCCCACGCCTTCAGGATACTTCAGCGCCAGGGCGCGGATGTCATACGTGAATTCCAGGAATGACTTTTCCCACCGCTTGGCGGAGGCGGACGAGTATCGGTAGAAACCCCGGGCATTCGAGACACCCCGCGCGCCCGACGCCACCAGGTCGCTGATCAGGGGCGGCACTTTGGTCGAGCGACACAGGTCGGGCAACAAATCCTGCATCACGGTTTCATAGGCGGGGATGCCGGTAAGATCCAGGTAACGAAAGGGGCCGGCAAAAGCTATCCAGTATCCGAGATCGTTGCGCAGCGATCGATCCACGTCCTCGATCGTGGCGTAGCCCGACTCCACCAGATGGAAGG
Organism: Terriglobia bacterium; assembly: GCA_020072905.1. Classification (GTDB taxonomy): domain Bacteria; phylum Acidobacteriota; class Terriglobia; order UBA7540; family UBA7540; genus JAIQGB01. Next base: position 9,284 of record JAIQGB010000017.1, read on the forward strand.
CTTCGCGCAGCAGCGCATACATGCAGCGGTTGGCGATGAACCCGCGGATATCGCGGCGGACGATGGATGCCTCCTTGCCCCAGAGCCTCGAAAGCTCCCGCATGCGTTCCGCATTCAGCCGGTCGGTTTGCGCCCCGCAGATGATCTCCATGAAGCGCGTCACGTGAGCCGGCTCAGCCCAGTGCATCCCGAGGATTCGCTCCGGGTGGGCCGTGCCTTTCTGCAACAACGAGATCGGGATAGCGGAGGTGTTACTTCCGATAATCGCGGTAGCCGCCACCTCGCGTTCCACTCCGGCAATGACCTGCTTCTTGGCGTCCGGATTCTCAGTAATGGCCTCGATGATGATTTGAGCGTGCTGGAGGGCGTGATAGGTCTCCGCAACCTCGAACCGGCGTAAGATGACGGAAGGCTCGCCTGCGAGCAACCCCTCCGCCCGCATTTCCTTGAGCAGCTTGTGTAACCGCCGCCGGGCCGTCTGCCGCCTTCGCGGGTCCGCCTCCACTCCTACCACGGGATGCCCGGCCGCGAGTAGGCATGTCGCGATGCTCGTCCCCATCAGTCCCAGGCCGATCACTCCGACGGGGATACCGGTCGTCGCGCCCCGGCGGGTGAAAAGGTTTCCGGAAGACGCCTTTTCCCTCACAAGTGCCCGATGTGAATGCATATCCTGAGCCTCGATGCAGCCTTACTGAACGTGTCCATGGGCGGCAGCGGTTCGCCCTCCTGATGGCGGGCGAAGAAGCCGCGGAATTTCTCCTGCATCCTCCGCCAGTACTCATATTCCGCGTCCCATCGGCCGAGCGCTGTGCCCAGCCGGTAGGGCGTGTATTCCGCCAGCCAGGCGGTGCGATAGTCGGTTCGCAATTCCGTAATGGCGTCCATGAGGTCGGGCAGACGCCCGTGATCCGCGTACACGACTTCCGATTCCCAGTCATACCACAACTGCTCCCCGCTTAGCTTCGGGCCCAGTTCTTTCCATCGCTCCGTCATCTCGAGCGCATAGAGGAATTTCAGTGCGGCGAAGTTCAGAAGGCGCGCGCCCACCAAGTGGCTTTGAAGTTCTCCGAAGTTGGGCTGAAAGGCGAGCGCGCGCTGGAGATGTTCGTCCGCAGTTTCGGCGTCGAGGCGCGTCAATCGCAAGTCCTCCCGACGCTCCGCCGACCGCTGCAACGCCGCCGGCTCGAAGGGGTCGCGCCAAACTTCCAGTTGCGTGCTCTGGCCCAGAACTTTCTGCAGATGGTTTTCCGCTTGATCCAGAAGGCTGAGCGCCTCCGCCACCTCGCGCGCGATCGAGGCCGGATACCTCATGCGCGCATAGTCCGAGAAGAACGCACCGCGGTCCACGGGCGCCGATTGCCATGCCGCCACTACGCCATACGCCATCGCCGGCCAAGCCATACGCAGGATGGTCTACGCGCTATCAGTCCAAACGGAATTGATCAGGCCGAGAGCCTTCGATTTTCGTCCGGCAATCAGAAAGGTGTCGAGATTGTCGAAGGTCTGGGATCGGCAATAGCACGATCCGCCGCGCGATGCTTCCAAAGATCCGCCGTGTCAGATAACTCTCCGCCAGGAATAGCCAAGAGGACCGGGCGTGCTTGACCAACCGGCCACCGGTTCTCCCCATCGTTGCTCCAAGCTTGCCGGTGACCAGCTGTCTCAGACAATCGCGCGCCGGTAATGCCCGTCGCGAGAATGATTTGCCTCCGATTCGACAGATCGGTCTTGCCTTGTCGGGGGGCCCTCCTACAAATGACTCTCCGACCCAAGGCGCCGCTCACTTGGTCGCCTATGTTCTAGCTGGAGAGGTGGCCACTTGGACTCGTTAGCTATCGCTTCGTTAGGCGTTGGACCGATTCCTGGTGTCGCCAACTCGGAAACTACCCCAATCGCTTGAGGCTCCTCATCCGGCGTCAGGTGCCACTTGGCCTGAAAGTCGGCATTTCGGAGTGGTAAAAAACTCTTTGCAACGGGCACCCAGAAGGTCGATCAAGATACGGAGCACATTTGAGAAATCCTCGGCAAGTGACCCCACGCCATCCGAATACCCGCAAGAGGATCCAGCCGTCTCTCATGTTGGCTGTACCAAAGGGTATCTGCTGCGCCTCCCGCAACAGACTGGCCCATCATGGACGTTCCACACCACTTTCTGCAGTACCAAAGGATTCCTTTGGGACAGTAAAAACAAGTTGTCAGCCGTGATGAAGAATCAAATGGATACAGACGCACCCTACGCGACCCTTTGATTCAGCCAGGACATCGGAGGCCAGGAGCGTGCCGTGCAACCGCCTGCGCTATTGATGGCGACCAGAGGATTCCTAAAGGGTGGGGTGTTCCACGGGGGTGATCGTTGGTTGACAGTTGGGAGCGGCTGGACACGAACAGCCAACCGCGCTCCGCTGGGATCACCTCCGAGAACCAGACTTCGGGATAAGAATGCGCGGAACCGACGGTGTGATGCTGCTGGGCAATCCTAAACACCGTGGCGTTACACAGGGGCTATATTGGCCGGCGGCCATTTTCCGGGAGGCCGACTTATCAGGCGGAATCCTTAACAGCGCCGGAACCACTGAGCGACCGCAAATTGTTGTGAGACCAGCGCGCAAATTCCTCCGTGAACAACCGGAGAGTAAGTTCGGTGTGAGCGACGACTCGACCGCCGGGCCAGGTCGTCAAACAGAACGACGTGATTCATCCTTCGCCGGCATATATCCCCCTGGATCCGACGAATCAAATCTCACAGCCTCAAGCTATGATATAGACTCTCAGTACCATTGCTGCAAGAACTCGGACAGGTCATCCCGGGAGGTTCATGAGCCAAATGCGAAGACCGACTATGGAGCCGGGAGAATACTTGTGCAGGACTCACCCCGTGAGAGTCCTGTGCATACTTCACTTGCTGCTGTTTGGCGCGGCTCTGGGCCGCGCGCAGGACGTGCGGGCGGGATACGCGAAAGTCGATGTCACGCCTGCCGGCCCCGTGATGCTCGGCGGTTATGACTTGCGCGGCGCACCTTCGAACGGGATTTGGGGAAAGGACCGCTTGTACGCCCGCGCCCTAGTATTCGAAGCCTCCGGCGTTCGCGTGGCTTTTGTCGAGGCCGACGTCATTGAGATCCAGGGGCACGACCTTTTCCGCCGCATGATCTCGGACGCGACGGGCATTCCGGTAGCAAACATCCTTCTGGGCGATGCTCACAATCATGCCGCTCCCTCCCCGAATGCCGAGACCAAAACCGAGTGGGACCGCCAATTCACGGAGGGGCTGGTGAAAGCCGCTACCCAAGCCGTGGCCAACCTGCAGCCCGTGCGCGTCGCTGCCGGGACGGGATATTCGCGGATCGCCATGAATCGGCGTCAGGTAAAGCCCGCCGACGGGGACTCGACGTTGACCTTTGATGAGAACCACGTCAGTCAGACCTTTGGTAAGCACAAGACGGATCATCCGGTTTTGATCCACGAGTTTGGGGGCGTGGTGCGGCTGGGCGCGAACCCCCTGGGACCGATTGACGACGCGGTGCAAATCGTACGAGTGGACACAGCGTCGGGCCACCCTCTGGCAGTGATGATTCACTACGCCTGCCACGGGACGTCGCTGGGAGGGCGCAACAGCAAGATCTCAGGCGAATGGATGGGACGCATGCAAGAGTACGTGGAAAAGCAGTTTCCGGGTCTGGGCGCCATCTACCTGCAAGGGGCCGCGGGCGATATCAACCCGCGCGTCGTGGGTGGCCTGGACGGCAACCCGGAAAACATCGAAACCACCTGGGCGCTCGGTGAAGAGGTCGGGCGCGAAGTGGCGCGCGTGTACCGGCAGCTCTCTCCCGAGCCTTGGGTCAAGCCCTCCGTTCAGGTCGAAACGACTGAGATCCTTTTGCCCCGGTGCTATCGGGAGCTGTTTCAGGACTTCTCCGCCACCGCTGTCAAGGTTCCCACGACCATCGTCCGGATCGGCGACTTGATGTGGACGACCTTTCCCGGCGAGATGTTCAGCAACATCGGGAAACAGGTCAAAGCTGCTTCGCCGACGACCCACGCATACCTGATGGGCTACACGAACGGGTACATTGGCTATTTCCCGGAGCAACGGGCCTATGCGCAAGGTGGGTACGAGGTGGCCGTCACTCACCTCGACCCGGCCTCTGAAAACATCTATTTGCGGGAGCTGGCCCGGCTTCTGATGCGATTCAAGTAGGTTGGAGGAGCTGCGGGAAGCCACTCCCTCGGGCCTGCAAAGTGATGTCCGCCTGGAAGACTTTGAGAGGCACAAGGGCGCCCTACGCAGCGCTTTGGTGCTAGTCATGAGGGCTCCCTGCCTTATCGGAAAGGAAGAGTCTTGTTTTCCGACCAGAGGCCAGGTCATCAAAGCATTGTTTCGGGTAAGCCCACAATACGACCAGGTGCCTGTCGACATCAGAGGGGGGCCAAAGGGCATTGGGATTGTCTCCGAGTCGGCGACTATTCAGCCGGAAGCTGTCAATCAGGCACGTTTGGCGTTTATGCCGGTATACGCCAAGGTGATTTCGTCAGCGAATGAGACTGCCCCTTCGGCCGTTTTGGGAAAGTGCTATCGCGTTCCGGGCAGGGGTTGGTCGCTGTTCCAGATATCGCGGGCGATCTTCCAGGCGCCGTCTGACTGGCGCTGGTACACGGTAATGTACTTGCCGCTGTCGTCCATGGGGCCACCACCGGCCCTGGGGATTAACGTGATAGTGTAGCGGCCACGCTCAAAGGCCCAATCAGCGGCAACTCGAACCTCGTCGACGGAAAGGCTGAACTGGGAATCGAATAGATTCAGGAAGCCTTGGCTCCACCCTCGGACCGCAGTCTTGCCGACGTTGGTCGCAAAGGGAGGAGGCATCTGGACGCCGTCGTCGGTGAAGCAGGCCACCCAGGCATCCACGTCGCCAGCGTTCAGGGCGGCAACGTGCCTGTCGCGCAACCGGTCGATCCCGACCTCGTCAACACGGGCGCTTGTTTTTTTATCTGCCATATTCGCGTTCTCCTTGTCTGTGAGTGGACCCCCTCGTGTACCACGGTCCGTATTGGATACCCGGATGTGTAACGAACAGCCTACCCGTTACACATTAAAGGTGTGTTGATGGACATTGAACTGAATGATGCTGAGTTAGTGCGGCAAATCGGCTCCGGTAGGGACCGTGAAGCCGAAGCCGAGCTGTTCCGCCGGATGGCTCCGCGCATTCGACTCTATGGTTTACGTCACTTACGAGACGAACACGCCTCGGAGGACCTTACGCAGCAAGTTCTTATCACCACGCTGGAAGCTCTAAGAGCGGGTCGCCTGCGTGAACCGGAGAAGCTCGCATCTTTCGTGCTGGGAACGTGCCGGATGACGGTGCTCAACCTGCGCCGCGGCGCTCAAAGAAAAGAACGCCTGCTCCAACAGTTTGGGGCGGACCTACCGGCACCGGCCCAGAGGCCGGAGCCACGCCTCGATCATGATCAGCTCAGGCGCTGTGTGCAGAATCTGAAAGAGCGCGAAGGCGCGGTTGTCGTCATGACTTTCTATGACGAGCAGACCGGCGCGGATGTCGCCAGTTTCCTGGGCGTTTCTGAAGCCAACGTGCGGGTGATTCGCCATCGGGCGATTCACCAACTGCGCGATTGTATGGGGGTGGCAGAGTGAGGATTGGAAACGAGCGTGACCCAGTGAACTGCTCAAATCCCATCGACGCGGCAGTCCTCGCCGACTATTGGCTCGCCGCGCTGGCAGATCCCGAAGCAGAAGCCGTCGAGGAGCATCTGCTCGACTGCGACCGATGTGGGGCGCGGCTCCGCGAAGTGATCGCACTTGCCGAAGGAGTCCGCAACTTGGCGCGCGAAGGATGTCTGCGAATGGTTGTCAGCGATGCATTTCTTAAGCGTGCCGCAGAGGAGGGCTTGCGTGTCCGTGAGTATGCCCCTCCACCTGGAGGTGGCGTCCAGTGCACCGTCACAGCCGAAGACGCCATTCTCATCGGGCGCCTGGCCGCGAACCTGAGCGGGGCAAAACGCGTCGATCTCTGCATCTGCGACGAGCACGGTGGCGAACAACTCCGGCTGCCTGACATCCCCGTTCATCCCGGGGCAAGCAGTGTTGTCTACCAGGAGTCGATCACATACGCGAAGGCCGCGCCGACGAACACGATGATCGCGCGTCTAGTCGCCTTCGATGAAGCAGGCGGCGAGCGTCTGCTCGGCGAATATACGTTCAACCACAGGCGCTCCTTGCCCGGCCCGGGTGCTGGGTAGGCAGTCTGACAGCCGAATATCCCCGGTCATCTTCCCCGTGCGACGCCTCAACAGTGGGCGGTGCGGCAAGTCATGGCAGCTTGCGATCATCCGTGTGAGCGCAGCGCCGGCTGCTCCTAGAATTGATCTCGTTCCTCTGCCGTCAGCGGACGAGTCACGGCGCACTCGGGAACTACACGCCATAGAGGTTCTTCGTTTCATTAATGGTCAGCGGTCATGGAGGGCCGCTTGCCGTGAAGAAGAACCACTCGCCACAGAGGAAACGGAGGGCTCCGAAGGCGATACTCCGGTTACCCAGTCTGGACCACGCGAAGGCCGCCGTCCTCAAGAGCCTGACCAGCCCAGATGCCCCGCGCGGCTACCGGCACGCCATCGACGAGTTCATCGATCCGCAGGGGTCATGCTTCTGCACACGGGCCATATTGGACCTTACATGAAAGCACTTTTTCAGGCGCACCACTCAAGGACGGCGAGTCCGTCCACCGACTCATTGGCAGGATGAAAACCGGATTTCTCCTCCAGGCGATCGTAGACTTCAGAGCTCAACCAGACGCTGTTGAGGCGAGCGTTCTTCTGCATGTGACCGGCTACATCAATGACGTGGTCGGCGACCTTTTCCAGTCGACTATCCTCGAAGATGACAACTTCGCCCTCGTTCAAACCACAGCGTAGGCGAAACGGCTGGCGGAGTTCGTTGCGGTTGGCGTTGAAGGCCTTCAGCCCCTTGAGCACGCGTTGGGCGGCGTCTAAGGCGTTGCGAACATCGAGATAGCAAACCATGACGCCATCCGGCGTCCACGCCTCCTTCCAAGCGCTGGTGAGCTGGAAGACTTCCTCGAGCATCTCTTCGTAAGCGTTGAAGCTATGGGCAACCTTCTCCGGATCCGCTCCCTGTTTTATTTCGACGGCATCCGCGATGTCGATCGAGAGAAAGGCGCACCGGCGCCGCTTCGACTCACTCAGCAAGCGCGCGACTCGCGCGTGACGCCGCTGGATTTTCACCCTTGCCTTGTCAGAGACCGCTGCGAGGGCGAGTAAAGTGCTCGAAACCGAGATTCCCATCGAACTGGCGCTGGTAGAAAGCGCCTGTGCCTCATCCGGAAGTGGAAGCCGTTTTTGGACGAATCCAGTAAGCCACACAATCAAGGCATCCAGCCCTTGCTTGGCCGCCAGCAGGACAAAGCCACCGCCGATCGGAAGCAAGCTGATGCCGTTTGAGGGCCACGCCCAATCGAATTTCGACGCGACCACCGCCAGTGCGGGATCTCCCCATGTGTGGAGCCTCTGGATCAGCCATAAGGAGTCCAGTTTGGAGGCGTGGGGGAACTGCAGTCCGAATAGGGTAAGTTGCGCGCCGATCGCTGCCCAGAGCGCGGCATCGGCGATAAACTTGATGGCGCCCAGCGCCAACAACAAATAAGCGCTGAACTTCTTGTTTTCCACGGAACCCTCTCCTCGAATAGTGCGGAACGGTTGACTAGCACCCTTCTTCAGGATCTTGAATCCCAGTCATCCGGCGAGGGAAATGTGGGTCAACAAGCAGATGCATCATAGCCTTTTTTGGACAAACATCAAGATTCGCGTGCTGAAAATCAAAGTGCCTTCGCAGGGTCTGCCCCGGGTGATTTGGTCCACTTGACAGCGGAGTTTCGGCAAAGGCCCAAGGACCTTTGCAGAAGCCTTAGAGCGCGACGCTCGCCAAAGTCTGTTTGAGTCTGAGGAAAGTTCGGCGCGCCCGCTGGGCTCGTCTCCCATTGGGCTAAAGTCGTTTCGGCCTCACAGCCGGGCGGCGGCGGATTTGGCCTGCTTGAAAATCGGGATGCTGGGGTCGGCGGATTTCCAGCGCGTGAGGAATTGCCGGTAATCGGCGCGGCTCTTTGCCGGGTCACCGGTGAGGGCATGGGCGCGTGCCAGGCCCAGGCGCGCAAGCGAATGGAGCGGCGAGACGGCATCCACTCCAGGGCGCGCGATGATCTTCTCGAATTCCTGTGCTGCCCGGGCTCCCTCGCGAGCGTTCAAGTAGGCCACGCCGCGCAGGTACGTGGGCGTGACACCCACCACGAATCCCAGTTCGTAGGGAATAGCCGTGCGCAGCCACTCGACGGCGCGATCGGGATTTCCGCGCTCAACCTCGATGGCAGAGCGGATGGAGGGCAGCCACACGGCATTCACGAATGAATCCGAGGGATATCGCTTGCCGAGATCAACGGCTACCCTCTCGGCCTGCACGGGGTCACCTGCGCGGGCGAGCGCAAGGGCGGCAATAACTGCGGGCTCCTTCCCCTTGGCGCCGCGGAGTGCCTCCTCCGCGATGACTCGCGCCTGCCGATGATTCCCGAACTCTGCCTCGATCAAAGCCTCATTGGCGCGGACGGTGGCCGCCAGTTCCTTCCGATCGAAGCGCCGCGCCGTGTCGCCGGCGTGTTGAAAAACGTCCCGCGCTTTTTGCAGTTCCCCACCGGAGGCGAGCGATTGCGCCTCCAGCAAGTGCATCAAGGCCTCACTTTCTTTACCATCCGCCCAGCCAAGTTGCCGCCGCATCAGGGCGTCGTCGCCCGTGGCGAACGCCAGGTTGAAGAGGAGCACGGGCGCGCTGTAAGATTCGGGATTCTCCGCGAGCGTCTTCTCGAGTACCTCACGGGCTGCGCCGAAACGCCCGGAGCCCATCTGCGCGGTGGCGATGTTAATCGCGACCGACGAGTCGTTCCCGTTGATGATCTCCAGGGCCGCCTGGGCTTCGGCCAGGGCCCGGTCGAAGTGGCCGATATCGTTCAGCGCCGCAGAAAGATTGATGACGGGTGTCGAGTCACGAGGATAGGCTCGCTTCCACATCTCGCAGTTCTCCACTGCCTTCTCCATGTCTCCGGTCACCGTGGCATAATAGTTTACGGTTATGTAGTACCGTTCGCGCTCGCTGACGCGGTCGCGCAATTCGTAGGCACGGCGCCCGTGCTCGACGGCCAGGTTGGTCTCTGCGATGTTCGCGTAAACCCGCGCGAGGCGTGCCTCGGCGAGCGCGAATTTGGGATCGAGTTCGAGCGCCCGCTGGTAGAAGGTGAGGGATTCGTATTCCATCCCCACGGCCCGCTGCTGGTCGCCGAACGAAAAGGCCCGCAAGGCTTCAAGCGAGGAGGTGGTCGCTTCACTCAGGGGCCGGTCGAATTTTTCAATGGAGCTGAGCGATTCGCCCAACCTCGCTCGCAGCCGTGACGCCGCTTCGCCCAGTGCCGTCAAGACCTGCTCCTTGCCTCGCGCCACCGCCTGCTCGCTGGCCAGGGAGCTGCCCGTCTGGGCTTCCACAGCCTGAAGCGCTACGATGTAGTCGCTGCCCAGTTGCGAAATCGACCCGGCAATCAGCGCCTTGACGCCCTCACGCAGACAGATTTCTCGGGCCACCTCGCTCGAGATCTTCTCTTCGGGTGAACGTCCCATGAAGCGCAGCGCCTCGCGCACTCGGTTCTCCGAAAGAATATTCAGGAACGGTGATTGTCCTAACTGCACCGCCAACGCCTGTTTGAGCGCTCCGTCAAATACGGAATCACCGGTCGTGTTTTCGAAATCAGACAGGACAATCACGTCCCGGTCCGTAAGCGCTGGGGTGCCGACAGATCGGAGGATAATGCCGACCACCAGCGCCAGGATGAGTCCAAGAGCAGCAATCAAATCCAATCGCGCCATCGTGGACAGCCGCCTGAGGCGTGCTGCCAAACCCCAGGGAAGCCAGGACCGCCCGAATCCCTGCTCCAGACCCAACCGTTGGGCCCGGGCGTCGGTAAGCGTCACCCCGTAGCCTGAACCCGAATCGCGCCGCAAGCGCTTCAGGTCGGCGCGCACGTCGGCGGCCGTCTGGTAACGCAACTCGCGGTCCTTTTCCAGAAGCTTGCGGACGATTTCATCGAAGGCGGGCGAGTATTCGGGATTCGCGCGGCTGGGCGGCGGCGGGGTCTGAATCAGTATCTTTTCCAGGATCGCTTCCCGCGACGCTCCCTCGAAGGCGCGTCGCCGCGTCGCCATCTCGTAGAGCACCAGCCCCAGGCTGAACAAGTCCGTCCGCTGATCCAGATTCTGGCCGGTGACCTGCTCCGGCGACATGTAGGCAGGCGTGCCCACCACCGTGCCGGCTCGGGTGAACGAATCCTGAATCGAGCTGGTCGCCGCGGGCGAAGGCGCGGCGAAGTCCGGCCACGAGCTTTCGCTCACCTCCATGGCAGCTTCGTGGACCAGCTTCGCCAGCCCGAAATCCAATATCATCGCCTGACTTCGCCCGGTCACCATGATGTTCGCGGGCTTGATGTCGCGATGAATGATCCCTTTGGCGTGTGCCGTCTCCAGAGCATCGGCTAACTCGATTCCCAACTCCACGACCTCGTCGGGCTTCAGGGGATTGGCCGCCACGCGATTCTTGAGCGTTTGCCCCTCGACATACTGCATCACGATGAACAGCCGCCCGTCGTGCTCTTCGATGTCGTGGACCGCACAGATGTTGGGGTGATCCAGCGCCGAGGCAGCGCGCGCCTCGCGGCGGAAGCGCTCCACAAACTTGCGGTCCTGGGCCACTTCTTCGGGGAGGAACTTGAGGGCTACATTGCGGTCGAGTCGGATGTCCTCGGCCTTGTACACCACACCCATACCGCCCCCCCCGAGTTTCTCCAGGATGCGATAGTGAGAAATGGTCGTGCCAACCATGGCGGAGGTTCCGCGTTTGCTGGCCATCTTAGGCCGCGGCTGCAGCGAAGTCAACGCCGCATGTCGATCGGGAGGAGTTCAAGGAGGGGAGGGGATTCGCGGAAGTGCCAAGTGCAGCAACACCTTTCTGTGCTCGATCGACCCCGCGGTGCCCGGCAGCTGACCAAGATTTCCCCAAGGGCTGCTATGCGCATTGCGGGTGCTGGGCGCACACAAAATGGATTGGGAATGAAAAGTCGGCTTCCCGGAAAGTGGCCAGCGACGGGAAGGCACGAGTGCCCAATCTTGATGCCCCTGGGCAGATTGCTTTCAGTTGAATCAGTTGCGGAGGCTTCAGTACTTCTCCCAGTGCAGGACGTCTGAAAGGGGCCGCTTGCTCTTTTCCGGGCTCTCCGCCGGGTAGCCAATGGGAATCAGGCTAACCAACTTGTAACCTTGAGGCGCTCCCACCAAGCGGCAGATTTCCGCGGCATAGGGCTTCTTGTCCCCGGCGACCCAACACGAGCCCAAGCCGTGTGCACGGGCGGCCAGCAGGATATTCTCCGCGGCGGCGCTGCCGTCTTCGAGGTAGTACTTCGTGTCCCGGCACAGAACGAGCACGCACACCGGGGCGTCGGCAATGAATCCGCCATAGTCGGTCGTCTTGGCAATTCTGCGGAGCAGCTCGGGATCCGTCACGACGACGAATTCCCAAGGCTGAATGTTGATAGCCGTGGCCGCCAGACGTCCGCAATCAACAATCTCCTCGATGATCGTTCTAGGCACCGGTTCGCCCTTGTAGGCGCGGACAGAGCGGCGTGTTTTCAACACCTCAATCGCGTCCATGGCTGCATTCCCCTTGAGCTGACCGCCTTTTGTACCATCAGAGGCAAAGAGAGTTTACATCACAGCTTAAGGCTGTGAGATTTGATTTGCTGCGACCAGGTCCTCAACGTCACGGTATGACGAGCGGGTGCGGGCTCTTCACGCCCGCAGATGTCTGCTATGGCCGACGGGAAGAAATGCTCAAGCGGGGGAAGGAACAAAAACAGGCAACCCTGGACTTCCGGTTCCAGTACAATCTGGGCCAGGTGGCGAATCAAAAACCGGGTGAACTGAGGAGTGAACTGTAGCTTGGAAATAGTTTGACAAGTCGTCGGCCGCAGACCAATCCGCCACCTGGTGGCGATCTTGGCAGAACTGGCCAAGACACGACTGGAGGCTGACCCGGGAGGCAGGCGAACCATTCTGTGTGATAACGACCCGACCTTTGTGCTGCATCGCATCGCGGAGCGGTTTGGGTTGCTGGTCGTGCCGGACTGGGCTGGCCGGTTCAACGAGGAACTCAAGCGCCGTGGAGCGATCAAACCGCTTGTTGGCCTGGGATGCTCTCCGGTATTGGTCACCGGCACGAAGAAGTTGTTCCTGAGATGGACTCGAAGCGCCCTGCGGCAGAAGCGGATTGGGGTTCCTGACCGCAATGGGCCGGTCCGCTGGAACCTGGCCCTCGGAGAGGTCGGCTAACGCGTCACAAATGCGAAAGCCTCCCCAACCCAGAAGGTTGTGTCGGAATTCAAAGCGACGAGAGAAGCGATGCTGAAGGCGGCCAAAGGAGGGATGGACTGAATCTGCGCCTCATCGGGAGAACATGGCCCGAGTATTCGCCTGAATGGCCATTTCGATCACCTTGAGCTCCTTCGCGCCGATCTGCTTCCATTTCAGCGCGCGCAGCATGGCGGGGCGGTCGCGGCGGAAGCAAATACAAGACCCGATAATGGACAGTGCTCGCACCTGAGTGGCAGACGAGGTTGCCGATTCTCCAGTAAGCGCGGAGATGGCTTCGGCCAAAGTGTCGCGCAGTGGCGCAAGACCCCGGTCTATGACGGCAAACTCACGGGTCGGTCCAGATGCCGCCTGACTGAGAAACTTTCCGTAGCAGTCGGGTAGGAAGTTGCCCAAGATAAGCCGGACAAAGTGGCACAACAAGGTGCAGAGGATGCCGACCAATTGGCGGTGCGTGACTCCGGGACGAGCCATTGACGTCCGTGCCTGCTGGACCAGGGGTTTCTCAAAGGCAGCCCAGCGGGCTGCCACGTGCTGTGCCGCAGCATAATAAAGTCCACGCTTGTTCCCAAAATAGTACGCAATCGAAATCGGGTTCGTCTTAGCCGCCTCGGCGATATCCCGGGTACGGGCGCCATCGAAGCCGCGCGCCGCGAAGACCCGAATGGCCACCTCGAGGAGGCGTTGCCGCGTGGCCTCGCCGCGGTCACTGGTAGGCCGCGTTCTGGTGGATATCAGTTGGTTCGGTTTCACGGGGCTCCCCTGCCGCACGCCGCCGATTATAAGACAGGGATTGAATTGTATCAATCAAATGATTTATAAATAGTGGCCCGACTGAAACGGCCAGGGGGCGGCAGTGAGACTATTGGACACCGGTGAGCAGGCGCATGTCAGCACGGCGAGGGCAGTCACGGTGTCGGATGTCCCGGGTGTTGTCAAGAAAGGGTGCGGAATTTGATGAGCAGAGACTTTGTTTCTTGGCACCAGCCAAAACGATCCAGTCCTCATGTGTCGCCACCGGCCGCCTGCCCGGCAATATCCAAGGCCTTCGGTGGGGCGTCCGCTGAGGTCCGCCTTGGCCTGATACTGGCCGCGCTCGCGGCCGTGGTGTTGACGGGCCCGAGTTGCGGCAGTCCGAAGCCGCAGGCTGCAGCCTCAGGTCCGCCCCTGTCGGTGGGGGTGGTGAAGGCAATCCAAATGGACGTGCCCGTCCACGCCGAATGGGTTGCAACCCTGGAAGGTTACGTAAACGCCCAGATTCAGCCCCAGGTGAGTGGGTATCTCATCAGCCAGAACTACAAGGAAGGCTCCTACGTCCACAAGGGGGACGTGCTGTTTGAAATCGACCCACGGCCGTTCCAGGCGGGGCTCGACCAGGCAAAAGGGCAACTGGCCCAGGCACGGGCGCAACTCTATTTGGCCGACGTCAATGTGAAGCGCGACACGCCCCTGGTGAAGGAACGGGCCATCGCGCAGAGCCAACTTGACACCGAAACGGCTGCGCAAATGCAGGCTCAAGCCGCTATTCAGGCTGCTGAGGCCGCAGTCGAGCAGGCGCAACTCAACCTCGGATTCACCAGCGTCCGCTCCCTGGTGGACGGAATCGCGGGGATCGCCACGACGCAGATGGGCAATCTGGTTGGTCCGGCGACGGTACTCACAACGGTTTCCCAGCTCGACCCCATCAAAGTCTATTTCCCCATCAGCGAGCAGGAGTACCTCCAATTCACTTCCAGGCTGCTGAAGAAGACCTCAGCCAGCGATTTACTGCGTGCCTCAGATTCCAAGGCGCTTGATCTGATCCTCTCGGATGGTTCGACTTATCCGCGCAAGGGGCAGGTCATCTTCACCGACCGGCAGGTGGATCCGCAGACCGGAACGATCCGGGTAGTCGGAGCATTTCCCAATCCTGGGAACATCCTCCGCCCCGGGCAGTTCGGGCGCGTTCGGGCGTTGCTGGGCGTGCGCCAGGGAGCGGTTCTGGTCCCGCAACGCTGCGTGACGGAACTGCAGGGAACTTATGAAGTAGCAGTCGTGAGTGCGCAGAACAGCATCTCCGTCCGGAAGGTGAAGGTCGGAGATCGCGTCGGTTCGTTGTGGGTCATCGCCGAGGGCCTGGCGCCGGGCGAAGTAGTGGTTTCGGACGGCACCTCGAAAGTGCGCGACGGCATGCCGGTAAAGCCCACGGTTGAGACCCCGCAGCGGGAAGGAAACCGATGATTTCGAGGTTTTTTATCGACCGCCCTATCGTGGCGATGGTGATTTCGATTGTGATGGTCATCGTGGGAGCGGTGGCCATGGCAACCCTTCCGATTTCGCAGTTCCCGGAGATTATTCCGCCCGAAATCCAGGTGCGTGCCGTGTATCCGGGAGCTGACGCGCGAACCATGATGGAGTCAGTCGCCACGCCCATCGAGAGCCTGATGAACGGTGTGGACTACATGAAC
>JAIQGB010000372.1 GCA_020072905.1 Terriglobia bacterium
GGATGCAACTGGGAAGAGAGAGACCAGGAGGCAGGAGTTGGCAGTTGGCAGTTGGCAGTCGGCAGTCAGCGGTTGGCAGTTGGTTGGGAGCGGGAGGCAACCTACCAAGAAGGTAGATGGTCGGACAATGCGAGGAAGGGTCTTTCAGTTCTCTGTTCCCTGTTCTCTGTTCCCTGTTCCCTGTTCCCTGTTCCTTGTAACCTGTTCCCTAATTCCGGCCCGTCACTTGTCACTCGTCACTTGTCACTCGTCACTTGTCACTTCCGGGATAGCGCCTACCAATTCTTCGATTTGCGGACGACGGAGTACGCAGAGAATCTGGCGGCGAAGGACGGAAACTGGTCCGAGGCGGCAGGCATCAGGGTGCGCACGATCTTGCCCCGCGCCACGACGAGTTCTCCGGGCACGGGGCCGACTTCCGGCGGCGCGTTGAACTGCATTTCGAGCGGCGTGTTGATGGCAATCCTCTGGCCGGCGCGAAACAGCACACCGGAGCGGCTGAGGTTTTTTATCTTCCCCACGCTCCAGCCGAATTCGCCCGCTTCGCGGAAATGAATAGGGATATCCACGGGGACGCGCGACGCCCGGTCCTGGCGCCCGCCCTTCTTGCCGCGAAGGAATTCCCAAACCACTCGCCCGCTCGATTCCTATTTCACAAGATGCTTGGACGCATCATAGCACACCTGCGCGCCGGGAGAAGCCACTCGCCACGCTCAATTCGCGTTTCGAATTGACCGCGGGCGTTTCCCATTGACAACCACCCCCGATCAGCAGGCGCTGAGCGTGGCTCCCAGCCTCAGACCTGTTCGGGCACCGCGAAGGGCGCTCGATAGCCGCGATCGCCGTCGCGCAGCAGCAGGTTGGCTTCCTCGTCGCTGATCACCTGCTGCGTAGCCGGGTTGAAGTTCAAAGTCCGGCCCAGGCGATAGGAAACGTTCGCCAGGTGCACCAGCCCCGCGGAGATGTGTCCTTCCTCGATGGGCGCGTTAAGGTCCTCTTTCTTCCGGCTGACCACGCAGTCAATGAAATTGGCGAAGTGGTCGCCGCCCGCCTGCGCGCGCGGCCCAGGGGTCTGGTCCTCACCCATCCAGGTCATGTAGGCGTCCACATCCTCGTCGCCCGTCGCCAAGCAGCCCTGGGAGCCGTAGAAAATGTTCCCGATGGTGTTGCGGTCTCCCGCCGGCAGCGCGCCCATGCCGGTGCTGGGAACGGGTCCCTGAGGTTTTCCGAAAGCGCTCGTTCCGATCTCCGCTTCGTGGTTGGTGATCCAGTGGCGGACTTCGAATTCGAGCATGCGGCGTTTGCCGCCCGGCAAATCGTATTCGAACGCGCAGTTCAGAGTGTTGGGAGTCTGCTGATCATCCTCGAACATAAAGTGGCCACCGATAGCGGAAATCCGGTTGGGGAATTGGAGACCCAGGCCCCATCGCGCCACGTCCATCTGATGGACTCCCTGGTTGCCGAGATCGCCGTTGCCGTAATTCCAGAACCAGTGCCAGTTGTAGTGGAAATGATTCGGCGTGAAGGGCTCGAGCGGCGCGGGCCCCGACCACAGATCGTAGTGGACCCCGGCGGGCACCGGCTGAACCGGCGTGCGACCAATCGTCTTCCGCCATTTGAAGCAGAGACCGCGCGCCAGGTAGACGTCTCCCAGGAAGCCGTCGTGGATCTTCTGGATGCCCTCGCGGACGGCGCGCGCGGAGCGGATCTGCGTTCCATGCTGAACGATCCGGTTGTAACGCTCGGCGGCGCGCACCAACTGACGGCCTTCCCAGAGGTTGTGCGAGCAGGGCTTTTCCACGTAAACATCCTTGCCCGCCTGGCAAGCCCAGATGGCCATCAGCGCATGCCAGTGATTGGGCGTGGCAATGGAAATCGCGTCGAGGGATTTGTCCTCCAGAAGCTTCCGTACGTCAAGGTAGGTCGCGGGCTTGGCGAGGCCCATCTTCTCGATTCTCGCCAGCCGCTCGCGCAGCACGTTCTCATCCACGTCGCAAATCGCCGCGACTTCCGCGTTTTTGATTTTGGAGATACTCTCGACGTGATCCATGCCGCGTCCGTGCACGCCGCAGACCGCCACCCGCACGCGGTCACTGGCGCCCCAGACTCTTCCCGGACGCGCGAGAAAACTGATTCCGCTGAGCGCCGTGGCTCCCGTAGTGGTCTTCAGAAAATCACGACGCGTGACGTCAGATTCTTTAGACATGAATGCCTCCCCAAAGATGCGTCCCTGATCTTACTTCCCCGCAGCATAATCCTGATAGGCTTGGGCCACCTTGGCCTGCCGGTAATCTCCGTGATGAATCAAGACGCGGTAACGCAGCACCAGCGAGCCGCCGGCCGGAATGGTGTAACTCCCATCCTGCTGCGCGTCGCGAGTGAATTCCTTAATCCCGAAAGGATTCGCGGCGAACAGGCCGTAGCCGCGCGCATGCCAGTAGGTGGGATGGCGAAGATTCTGCGGATGATCGAAAATGGCCACCCCCAGCTCCTCGCCGTTGACCTTGCCATCATAATCCACCCAGTTCGCGCGCTTTCCCCATACGCCTTTTTCGCCCTCCGCCCCATTCGAGTTCACCATGTGGGCGGGCGGCGAATCCAGCGCTTTGACCAGACGAATGGCAAAGGTCCCTTCCTTGGTGTCGCCCAGGGTGACGGGGCCATGGCTGGCGCGAAGGGTGAACTCGCAATCGATGGTGCGCGAATCGGCGTCGCCGTGGAAGACGTAGGCCTGCGTCTCGCCCGCGAGGATTGTGCCGTCCGCGCCCACGAGATCAAACTCCGCCTGGAGGGAGCCCGAGCCGGGGCCGCCCTGCGTCTTGTCGAGTTTGCGGAACACCGTGCGGCCGAAGGGAATCTTGGAATCGCTCCACTTGACAAAAGCCGCCTCACCCCAGAAATCAAAACCGTTCACCAGGCCGTGGGCGAAATACAGGGCGCGCTGGTGAGGTTCATCGCGAGGCTCGCCGGGAATGTCCTTCACCATCGGAAAGCCGCGCGTGATGATGGTCCCCTGCGCGCTCCTTAAAGGAGACATGAAAGGCTTGGCGATCTGCGGATCAAAGTGATAGACGGCGAATGCCTTGCCGCCGATCTGGATCTCGACAGAGTCGCCCGCGCGCTTGAACGCCACCGCGTCGCCGGCCGCGTAGCCGGCGGAGCAAATCGCCACAGCGCTCAGAAGAAAGAGCACCTTACGGATGAGTCGAAGCATGGAAAACCCCCGGACTTTGGCTCGATGCCGACACAAATTCCCAAATGAAAAACTAGAATACCAACAAACGAGCCGAAGTGGAGAAAAACTGCGTCTCGCCAAGAAGCCACGGTGAATCCCCAGCGCGGATTAGCCCTGGCTGCCCGCTCTCCGCCCTCCCCCCGCCGCTCGGAGCAGCGCTGGCGAGATCGGGAAAGGTGCGTGGAACTTCGACGGAGGAGGGTGTATATTGGAGGCCGGACAGCCCATCTCAATCCAGCCGCCGTAAGGGAGGTATCCATATGAACCGCAGAGTCCTCGTAAGCTTGGTTCTCCTCGCGTCCTGGGGCACGATTGCTCTGGCGGCGCAGAGACCCCAACAGGTTCCCGAACGCGCCGAGGAACGAATCCGCAGAGAAGTCCGGCACGAGATCCTGATGCTCCCCTACTACGACGTCT
This sequence comes from Terriglobia bacterium, assembly GCA_020072905.1. Classification (GTDB taxonomy): domain Bacteria; phylum Acidobacteriota; class Terriglobia; order UBA7540; family UBA7540; genus JAIQGB01. Next base: position 3,653 of record JAIQGB010000372.1, read on the forward strand.
TCGACAATATCGCCTACAAGGTTGAAGGCTACAAGGTGACCCTGATAGGTCAGGTCACGCGGCCCACGCTGAAGAGCGACGCTGGAAATGTGGTCAAGAGGATTGAAGGCGTGGAGCAGGTGGATAACCAGATCGAGGTGCTTCCCCTCTCGACCATGGACGATCAATTGCGCCTGGCGCTCTATCGAGCCATTTACGGCTATCCGGCCCTGGAGCGTTACGCCATGCCGGTCATCAAGCCGATCCGGATCATCGTGAAAAACGGCCATGTCACCCTGGAAGGCATCGTGGATAGCGAAGCCGACAAGAATATGGTCAACATCCGCGCCAACGGAGTGTCCGGCGTCTTCTCGGTGACGAATAATCTTGTGGTCGCGAAATCAAAGTAAGCTCCTCGGACGCCGCGGGTCGCGCCGACATCGAGCTTTGCGGGACCGTTAAGAAGCCAGGACAGGCCATGGATAGGACGCGGTGACAGAGATGTTGCGCGTGTTCGTGGGGCGCCCCGATGCATCGGGGCGCCACCCGCGTTTGACAGTTTCCCCACCAGCCGTTATTCTCGAATCAGGTATTCCCGAAGGGCGGAGGCCGCAATGATCATCAAGGTGGTGATCAAGCAAGGAGAAGATGGCTTTTTTGTAGCCCATTGCCCT
>JAIQGB010000373.1 GCA_020072905.1 Terriglobia bacterium
GGGCCACGCACGGCCGCCCCACCGAGCCCAACGCCCACCCGCACCTGGATTGCGCAGGCCGGATTTTCCTCGTCCATAACGGCATCATCGAGAATTACCAGGTGCTGAAGAAGCGCCTCCTTGCCGCCGGCCATACGTTCCGCTCCGAGACGGATACGGAGGTGCTGGCCCACCTCGTCGAGGAGGCGTATCAGGGTAACCTCGAGACGGCCGTGCGGAGGGCCCTGTTGCAGGTGCAGGGCACTTACGGCATCGCCGTATTGCACGTTGCGCATCCGCAGCAGATCATTGTCGCGCGGCGGGGCAGCCCCATCATCCTGGGCGTGGGCAAAGGCGAGTCGCTCGCCGCTTCGGACGTCTCCGCGCTGGCGCAGCACACCGACCAGGTCGTCTACCTCGAAGACAACGAGGTGGCGCGGCTCGAGCCCGGCGAATTCTCCATTACCACGCTCGAGAACCGTCCGGTCGCGCGGGACACGACCCAGCTCGAAGTAGGCCCGGAGGCAATGGAGCGCGGCGCGTTCCCACATTTCATGCTTAAGGAAATCTTCGAGCAGCCGGATGCCGTGGAGAACGCGCTGCGCGGCCGGCTCAATCACGCCGAGGGCGTCGCCAAGCTCGGCGGGCTCGAGTCGGTCTTCGACCGCCTCCAGCAGGCGCGGCACTTCATCATCGTCAGTTGTGGCACCAGCTACTACGCGGGACTCTACGCGCGCTACGTCTTCGAAGCGCTCACCGATCTGACCGTCGAGACCGAGCTCGCCTCCGAGTTCCGCTACCGCAAGCTCAATCTGCGGCAGAACACCGTGGTGCTCGCCATCAGCCAATCGGGCGAGACGGCGGACACGCTCGCCGCGCTGCGCGAGGCCAAGCGCAAAGGTGCGCTGGTGCTGGGCCTGGTCAACGTGGTGGGCAGCACCATCGCCCGGGAGACCCACGCGGGCGTCTATTGCCACGCGGGGATTGAAGTGGGCGTCGCCTCGACCAAATCCTTCACTTCACAACTTACCATCCTGGCGCTAATGGCCCTGCTCGTGGGCCGCGGGCGCGACCTTTCCTACGAAGAAGGCATGTCCATCATCCACGGTCTGGAAATGGTGCCCGGACAGATGCGGGAAATCCTCGCGCAGTCCGAGCACATCCGGCAGCTCGCGGAAAAATACTCGGGCGCGGAGCACTTTCTCTACATCGGGCGGAAATATCAGTACCCGCTTGCTCTCGAAGGCGCACTGAAGCTCAAAGAAATCGCCTACATTCACGCCGAAGGCTACGCCGCCGGTGAGATGAAGCACGGGCCCATCGCGCTGATCGATCCGAAGTTTCCCACCATGGCGCTCGCCCCGGAAGATGGCTCTTACGAGAAGGTGATCTCGAACATCCAGGAAATCCGCGCGCGCGAGGGCAAGATTGTAGCGATCACTTCCGCGGGGAATACCAAGCTTGGCTCACTCGTGGACGATGTGATCGAAATTCCGCGCAACCACGAAATCCTTACGCCGCTCCTCAGTGTCATTCCTCTCCAGCTTTTTGCCTACCACTGTGCCGTCATCCGCGGCTGCGACGTCGATAAGCCCCGCAACCTCGCCAAGAGTGTGACGGTGGAATAGTGAATGGTAAATTCTGAATTATGAATGATGAATTCTAAGTGTTCCGTTGCGCGGGATCGCTCACAACAAGAGAGCCTCAGGCTCGAGCCAAGAAACTGGACCCGGAAGATTCACAATTCAGAATTCTTCTCGTGCCATTTCCAGGCGCTTGCGACGATCGAGTCGAGGCCTGTGTGCTTGGGCTTCCAGTTGAGGACTTCCATGGCGCGCGCTGGGTCGGCGACGAGGATAGGCGGGTCTCCGGCGCGGCGTGGGGCATCCCGGAAGGGAACTTTTCCGTCGCAGAACCGGCCCACCGCGGCAATCACCTCGCGCACGGAATGACCCGTGCCCGTGCCCAGATTGAGCGCCACGCTCTCGCCGCCACGGGCAAGATACTCGAGCGCGCGCACGTGCGCGTCGGCAAGATCCGCGATGTGGATATAGTCGCGAATCGCGGTGCCGTCGGGCGTGGGGTAATCGGCGCCGAAAACTTCGACGTGGGGCCGACGTCCGAGCGCCGCCTGAATCACCAGCGGAATGAGGTGGGATTCGGGATGATGCTCCTCGCCGAGTTCGCCGTCGGGGTCGGCGCCCGCGGCGTTGAAGTAGCGCAGCGCCACCCAGCGCAGTCTATACGCCGCACCATACGCGCCGAGCGCGCGCTCCATCATCAGCTTCGTTTCACCGTAGGGGCTCGCAGGCCTCGTGGGATGGTCTTCGGGGATCGGGACCTTCTGGGGAATGCCGTAGACTGCTGCCGACGATGAGAAAACAATCGCCTGCACGCCTTCGTCAAGAGCCGTATCGAGCAGCCGCAGCGTGTTGACCACGTTGTTCCAGAAGTATTTACGCGGGTTCTCGACCGACTCGCTGACCTGGATGCTGGCGGCGAAGTGCAGGATCGCTTCAATGCGGTGGGCGTTGAGGGTTGTGGCGAGCAAGCGCGTGTCGGCCAAGTCGCCCTCGACCGAAGCTCCCCACTTGACAGCCCAGCGATGGCCGCTGCTCAGGTCGTCGTAGACAATCGGCTCGTGCCCGGCCTGCGCCAGAGCCTTCGCCGTCTGGCTTCCGATATATCCCGCACCGCCGGTGACGAGAACTCGCATGGTCAGAACCACTCCCTGCGAACGACCTCCGTCCGAATCGGCAAAGCGAGCAAGATATACCGCAACAGGCCCAAGACGCAATTCTCCTCTGGGAAATAAGTGCATCCTGATCCCGGCCGGCAACTCCGCTAAGGTTGCGCGTTTGCTGAGAGCCGACTAGCCTTCCAGGCACGGCTGCTGCGATCGTGTGACCCAGCCCCGTCCGTTGTGAGCACGCCAGATCCCTTCCTCAGAAATGTGGGCCGGTGGGGCGAAGAATCTACACCCCGCTAAGAAGAATAGTCCCTTGCGGGCGGCTGTTGCTTCGCGGGGTACCACCGAAACGGGCGAACCGCTCGGAGCGATCCTCAACACAGCTCATTTCCTCAAACCCCCTCTGGGCTGACAACGAAGCTGCCGATTGGACCTTAGTGTTGACACAAGCCTTCTGCATTCAATAGGTTCCATTTGCGGGCGACGGGCCGCCGCGGTCGGGCCATCCCCAGTGGTTTGACATATGTCAATCCCGCCTTGCAAGGCTCTGCCGTGTCCCCTTTGCTGAGCCAGCAGGAGACTCCTACGGCATAATACTTGCACGCTGCTTGAATAAATGTTTTGGCCAGTTCGTGCGAGTCGTGCTAGAGTTGGCAGAAGGGCTTTGCAAGTCGCCAATCATAGTGATGGAGTTTCGGCCGGGAGGGCGTAGCCGTCGGTATTTTTGTCGGGCCCCGGAAGTTGACGTAGTGACTGGCCGAGAGACTTCGGATGCTTGGCGTAGTGCAAGCGAGCCGACTTGAAGTGGCCGGACGATTGGTTACAAATAGGCCGCCGCGGAGCGGAGATCAGGCCTGCGAGGAGTTGAAGTGAACCAGGATGTGCTTGCAGTTCTCATCGCTGTTTCCATGCTCGTCGTGTACTTTCTCTATCAACGACCCCACCTTCGCGAGGAGCGGGCCTGGAGCGAAACAGGCCTTCTCAGGTACTCCAACCTTCATCTCTTCACGACCACGCTCAGTGAGATTGGTGACCCCAAGGAAATGGTTGAGCAAATGCTCGACCGCACGCTGCAATCCCTTGCCGCGGGCGAAGGGTGCTTCGTACTGCAAACTCCCCTACCGGAGGGGCTGCAATACTTAAGTGGGAGAGGACTATCGGATCGAGCCATCGAACGATTGTCCAGTGATCCCTTGCATGCTTACCTCGCCAACAGCGGTGCGCCTGTGAAATCGCGTAGATGCGTTCGGCTTCCAGGTCCGCGTCGGCCAGGGAAAGCGCGTTCAGATTCTCGATCTTGCCGCCGAGTTGCGCCTCGCACAGGGCCACGCGCAATTCCGCGCGCTCATGATCGCGGCCCGAGAGCTTCGGGAGCAGGGCTCTGAATTCCGCCTGCGCGTCGCCCACCATGAAAGTCTGCAGACCCTTCACCATATTGGTGGCGCGCTCAGCGCATCCTTCGACCCTGACGTGCAGATGCAGATTCTGCGGACCGAACTGAAAGGTCTGCTCGGCACGAGCAACTTTTCCCTGACATACCAGGATCCGGCGAGCGGAGAAGTCGAGACCGTGCTCGCCTTCGAAAACGAAGCAGGGGAGGAGGAGGTTGAGGACAAGGGGCTTAGGGACTACGTTCTTGCGACCCGCGCACCCTTGTGGATTGCCTACAACGTGCTGGGCAGGTCCCGCCGTCTCGGCATCGCCTCAATCGATGCGCGCATTCGCACGTGGTGCGGTGTCCCGCTTCGTTTCTCGGATGGATCGATGGGCGTCTTGGCGGTTGCAGACTTCGAGCGCGAATACGCCGTGAGCGAAGAGCAGTTCAATTTCCTGGAGGTCCTCGCGAGTGGAATCACCGTGGCGATTGAAAACGCACGGCTCTTCCAGAGAGAACAGCGCCGGGCGCGCCACTTGGCGCTTTTGAATGAGTTGGGACGGAACGCGTCTGCCGTCCTCAATCCCCAGGAACTCCTTTCGGGCATTTGTCGGCAGATCCGCGGCGATTTCGGCTACGACTTGGTGCGTATTGAGACCTTGGACGGGTCGCGGGGTGACCTGGTGATCGAAGCCGAAGAGGGCTACGGGTCGGAGGTGCTGGGCCGGCGCTCGAGAATCGGCAAAGGTCTGGCGGGTGCGGCGGTGGAGAGCGGCGAGCCCGTTCTTTCCACCCGCGTGGACAAAGATGCGCGATACGTTGCCCTCGCGCCCCGGGTCCTCTCGGCCATGAGCATTCCTCTAAGGTTCAGCGGCCGGACGCTGGGGGTCTTGAGCTTTGAGAGCTACCGCGCGAATGACTTTTGCTCACGCGACGCCCTCACGCTGGGGATGCTCGCCGACCAGTTGGCCATCGCTCTGCACAATGCGCGGGCGTTCCAAACGGTTCAGGAGCAGGCCATCACCGACGGCCTGACGGGCTTGAAAACTCACCGGTTCTTCCGCGAGGCGATCGAAGCCGAGTGGCGGCGCGCGGCGCGGTCGGGCAAGCCTTTCTCGGTGATCATGATGGACCTCGACCGCTTCAAGCCCGTGAACGACCAGCGGGGCCACCTCGAAGGCGACAAAGTGCTGGTCGCCGTGGCGCGCCTGCTCGAAAGCCGTTCACGGCAATCGAGTGTCGCGGCGCGATACGGGGGCGATGAGTTTGCCATCCTGATGCCTGATGCGGCGGTGGAGCAGGCGGAGCTCCTGGCGGAGCGCTTACGCACAGGTCTGACGTCAGATTCTTATCTCGCCAAGCATGGGGTCACGGCGAGCATCGGCATTGCCAGTTTCCCCACCCACGGAGCGACGCCGGAAGAGATCCTGAACTTTGCCGATTCTGGAATGTACGTCGCCAAACACGGCAAAGGAAATCAGGTGTGCGTTGCCTCCAATGCCGCGCCCTCCGCACACGTCGAGGCCTATCTGGGCGTCGCCCTCCAACGCATGATTTCCACGGGACCCGAGGTTTTCGAACACTACTTGCAGAACATCCGGCAGGCCACGCAGGGCGTTTCCGCGGAAGCCATCTCTCTGCTCGATACCGTCGCCGCCCTGGCCTTCGTGATCGATGCCAAAGACCCCTACACCCGGGGACACTCGCATTCCGTGTCGCGCCTGGCCGCGCGGGTCGCACGCCTGCTCGGCTTGCCGGACGAGGAAGTGGAGGAGGTTCGCTTGGCCGCCATCCTTCACGATATCGGCAAAGTCGGCATACCGGAAAAGGTTTTGAACAAACCCGCACCGCTGACCTCCGAGGAATACGAAATCATCAAGAGCCATGCCGACCTGGGCTGGCGAATTCTGGAGCCCCTGAAGGTGAAGGCCATCGAACACATCCGCCAGATGGTGCGCCACCACCACGAGCGTTTCGACGGCCTGGGCTACCCGGACGGATTGAGGGGCGAAGAGATCCCGCTGGGGGCGCGCATCCTCGCCATCGCGGACGCCTACGACACGATTGTGTCCGAACGCTCCTATCAGGTAGCGCGGTCGATCGAAGAAGCGACGGCGGAGCTCCGCCGGGGCCGCGGCGCGCACTTCGACAGTACCCTGGTGGATCTCTTCCTGGAGTCGCAGGAAAAATTGACCGATCCCCTCGCACCGGATCACGCCATCTGGACCGTTGGCCAGAACTTCCAGCAATCAGCCTGAAGAGGGGAAGGCTGCCCGCCGACAGCCAGTCAAAGCGACGTCTCCAAGGCGCACTGTTCGTTTCCCCTGTAGAGTCGCGACCCACCTCAAAGTAGAAACTCAGGGATTGTCCTCAAGGCCGTGGAGGCGCGCCGGAGGTCATGCCTTCCCGGAAATCGCCGCCACGCTGGCTCCAATCCGCGCCTTGAGATCGAGGAAGATGAGGTGGGCCAGAATGAGGTGGGCGTCTTCGACGTGTTGCATGTGGTTGGAGGGAACGATGATGGGGCAGTCGAGCAGGTCTTTCATCTTTCCGCCGCCGCAGCCGGTCAGGCCGATATTGGTCGCGCCGACTCGGCGGGCGAGTTCAAGCCCGCGCAGGACGTTGGGAGAGTTGCCACTGCTGCTGATGCCGATGGCCACATCGCGCGCGCGAATCAAGTTCTCCATTTGGCCGGCGAAAACTTGTTCGTAGCTCAGGTCGTTACTCCACGCGGTCATCATCGGAATATTGTCGGTCAGCGAGATTGCCTTGAACCGGCGGATGTTCCTCAAGGCCGGCGGGCCGGGGAAGTGCGTGCCTTTGCCGAGGTCGGTGGCCAGATGCGAGGCCAACGCCGCGCTGCCACCGTTGCCGAACAGGAAAACGCTGCGGTCGTTCTGATAGGCTTTGAAGAGAATGTCGGCGGCTCGCTTGGTCTCTTCCAAAGGCAAGCTATCGACCACAATCTTCAGATCGCTGAGGTAATGAGCATATTCGCTGGCCGATTCGCTCAAGGGTTCTCTCCCTGCCGACTATTCGCCGGCCGCAGATTCCTGGCAGGCTTGGTGAAGAGCCTCCGCCACTTCGGGCGGTGTGAACTCGATCGGCAGTTGGCCGGTATCGCGCGCTCGCCCGCCACTAAACGGTTGATGAGGTCTCCTCTGGGTCGTTCTTTCATCTTGCCTTTCGCATGAAGCCAGGGCGGCCCGAATGCCTACCCGCGGGTTTTCAGAATGCCGCGGAACCCTCGGCAAAATGCCCTGTCGTTCCTTCCTCTACTGCCTCGCGACTGTGCAGTCTAGCACGCTCGCCCGTGACCCATCAACGACCGCCCCGCCGAAGACTCCGGTTCGGACGGGCTTGATCAATATCCACCCCCGCCACGTCGACGGCGAACTGACAGCAGGGGCGGTTTGCGAACCGTCCTTACGGCTCCCCATCCAGGAGCGCGGCGAGGTTCTTGAGAATCCGTTCCACGTGCGAGCCCTGCCAGTACACGTGCCCGCAACCGGCGCAGCGGTAGAAATCCTCGTACACTTCCGCGACCTTCGGAGGCACGCGATCCAATACCGCCTTCTTTTCCACCCTCTCGATTGGGGCATTGCACAACGTGCAGCGCGTCCATAAGCCGGAACGCGCGTCGAGCTTGAAGCGGCTCACCACTTCGCGAAGCTGCTCGGGGGCGTGCTGGCTTTGCACACTGAAGACGTGGGCGAGGTCGGGAAAGCGTTTTTCGGCATGGCCGCGCGTGAGGACGATGCGGTCGCCCTGCCGGGCCGCCTCCTGGAGGTGCGCCGTCGTCATCTCAGGCGAGTACTCGGTGTCGTAACCGAGCAGGCGCAACGTCCTCGCCAAGCGTCCCAACATCCGGTCAACGACGAACCTGATTGACGATTGCTCCATTGGACCATTGAGTGATTTGGCGATTGAGTGATTTAGCGAATGACCTGCAGAACCTCCACCCTTTGCGTGAGCTCCAAATCCCGAAGAGCCGGGTCACCCAATCACTAAATCACTCAATCTCTCAATTCCTTGCCCCACTTCGCCTGTG
>JAIQGB010000374.1 GCA_020072905.1 Terriglobia bacterium
CTTGTTTGTGCTGGAGATGGCCATCGGCCTCTTCGCGCCGCTCGCGCTGCTCGCCTTCCGCCGCGTGCGCGAGAGTCGCGAGTGGCTGTTCTTCTCGGCGGTGCTGGTCATTACCGGGTTCCTGCTCAACCGGCTGAACGTTTCGATCACGGGAATGGAAGCGGCCTCCCACGCCCAATACTTCCCGAAGTGGACAGAAGTCTCGGTGACGCTTTCGTTGGTCGGAGCGGGATTCCTGATCTTTGCGCTCGCTGTGCGTTACCTGGGAGTCTTTGAGCCGGCGCCCGCCCTCGAAGCAAAGGAGCCTTCGACGGCGTCGGCACGTGCGCCGGTGGAAGCCGCGTGATGAAAGGGGCCGCCGCGCCACACCGCGCTGGAGACGGCCCGGCAGGCCGTCTCGACAAAGGAACGCTATGCGACGCCTGACCAAAAGTCTGGCGACGAAGCTCACCGCCTGCCTGGTCGGCAGCTTGGTGTTGCTCTTCGGTTTTCTCGGCTTCCTGAACCTCCGCTTGCATCGCCAATCCCTCGAGGAGATGGTTTTCACCAGCGCCGACCGCATCAGCGACCTCATCCGCCGCAGCATCCGCTATTCGATGCTACGCGACCAGCGCGAAGAGGTCTTCCAGATCATCAACACCATCGGCAGCCAGCCTGGGATCAGCAAGATCCGGATCTTCAATAAAGAGGGGAAGATCACCTTCTCGACCGACCGGCAGGAACTGGGCCAGTTCGTGGACAAGAAGGCCGAGGCCTGCTACGCCTGTCACTCGCAGACCGCGCCGCTCGCGCGCCTGGACCGCCCGGACCGCATGAGGATCTATGTGAACCGGAGCGGCGAACGCGTCCTGGGCCTGATCACGCCCATCTACAACGAGCCGGACTGTTCGAACGCCGCCTGCCACGCTCACTCCAGCGCCGGCAATCAGGTGCTCGGGGTTCTCGACGCAGATCTCTCGCTGGGCCCTGTCGACCACAGCCTGGCGGCACGCCAACGCAAGCTGGCTCTTTTCACGGGCCTTTCCATCTTCGCCGTCAGCCTGATCTCGGTGGTGCTGATCTGGGTGATGGTGCGCAAGCCGGTGCGTGCCCTGACGGAAGGCACGCGACACGTGGCGGAAGGGGACCTCGACTATGCCATCGAGGTGACGAGCAATGACGAGATCGGAAGTCTCGCCGCCTCCTTCAACCGCATGACCGGGCAACTCAAGAAGGCCCAGCAGGAGGTCCAGGAATGGACGCGCACGCTCGAGGAGCGCGTGCAGCAGAAAACCAGCGAACTTGAGCGCGCCTACCGGCACCTCATGCAAGCGGAGAAGATGGTTTCGCTCGGCAAGCTCGCGGCGGTCGTGGCGCACGAAATCAACAACCCGCTGGCCGGCATCCTGACTTACACCAAGCTCATCTCGCGGATGGCCGACAAAGGCTTCAACGGCAACCATCGCCTGACGGAGGCAAAGGAATACCTTCAAATCATCGAAGGCGAGAGCCGCCGCTGCGGGTCGATCGTCAGGAACCTGTTGACCTTCGCCCGCCAGGCGCCGCTCAATCCCCAGAAGAACGATCTGAACGCCATCGTGGAGCGTTGCCTGCTGCTGGTGGGCCATCATCTGGAGCTGCAGTCCATCGATCTGGAGAAGGAACTGGCGGCGAACGTGCCGCCCCTTTATTGCGATTCCAGCCAGGTGCAGCAGGCGCTGCTCGCGCTGCTGATGAACGCCGTGGAAGCCATGCCGCACGGGGGAAGGTTGCGCGTGGCGACCTTGTATGACACTGCGCATGCCTGCGGTCAAGTGACCCTTACCGATGACGGGGCGGGCATTTCCGAGGAAGTCCTGCCGCATATCTTCGAGCCGTTCTTTACGACCAAGGAAGAGGGCAAGGGCGTGGGGCTGGGGTTGGCGGTCGCCTTTGGAATCATCCAGCAGCACGGAGGGAACATCCAGGTGGCGTCCACGCCGCAGAAAGGCACAACCTTCACAGTGACTCTGCCCGAGGAAGTGCACGTCGCGAGGAGAGAGAAGGAGGAAGCCCCGGCATCGAGGCCCACTTAGGTTCGGAAGGTGCGCAGACCGCGCGCCGGGGGGTCGGGGGAGACGAGTATGGATTCGAAAGCCAACATTCTGATCGTGGACGACGAGGCTGTCGTCCGTGACTCGCTGGGCAAGTGGTTCGCGGAAGAAGGGTACTCCGTGGAGACTGCTTCGACGGCCCGCGAAGCGCTGCTCAAGCTGCCCACCGAGCGCTGGGACCTGGCCCTGCTCGACATCAAGATGCCCGGCATGGACGGCCTGGAACTTGAGCGGAAAATCCGCGAGGTCCATCCGGAGATCATCATCATCATCATGACCGGTTATGCGTCCGTGGAGACGGCTGTGCAGGCGCTCAAAGACGGAGCCTACGATTACATCACCAAGCCCTTCGATCCTGACGACCTCACCCGCGTCATCGGGAAGGCCCTCGAGCACCACCGCGTGAAGCAGGAAAACCTGAAGATGCGCGAAAGCCTGGACGAGATCCAGGCGGTGGACCTGGTGGGTCAGAGCCAGCCGATGCAGAAGGTTTGGGAACTCATCCGCACCGTAGCGCCCACGGAGACGGCCGTGCTGATTGCGGGGGAAAGCGGCACAGGCAAAGAACTGGTGGCGCGCGCCATCCACTCCCTGAGCGTGCGGCGTTACATGCCCCTGGTGGTGATCCACTGCGGCGCTCTGACCGAGACGCTGCTTGAAAGCGAACTCTTTGGGCACGAGAAAGGCGCCTTTACCGGCGCGCAGTATCGCAAGAAGGGAAAGTTCGAGGTGGCCGAGGGCGGCACCGTCTTCCTTGATGAAATCAGCGACATCAGCCTGAAAACGCAGACCGATCTCCTGCGCGTCCTGCAGGAGAAGGAAATCACCCGCGTGGGTGGGACGCAGACGATCACGGTGGATTTCCGCACTGTCGCCGCCACGAACAGGGAGCTGGAGGCCAAGGTCAAAGAGGGAACCTTCCGGCCGGACCTCTTCTACCGGCTCAACGTGTTTGAAATCCGCCTGCCCGCCCTGCGCGAGCGCCGTGAGGATATCCCCCTTCTTGCCGATCACTTTATCCGCAAATTCTCCCGCGCCATGAACAAACGCTTTACCTCCATCAGCAAGTCCGCCGTGGAGCTGTTGATGAGCTACGAATGGCCGGGGAACGTCCGCGAACTTGAGAACGCCATCGAGCGCGCCATGGTCATCGGCCGCGAACCGGAGATTCAGCCGGGGGATTTTCCGCTCCAGGTCAGCGCCGCTGCTCAGCCGCCTGCCGGGAGCACCCTGGAGGAAGTCGAGCGCACGCACATCCTGCGTGTGCTTGAGGGCTGCAATTGGAACCAGAGCATGGCGGCCCGCATCCTCAAGATCGACCGCGTGACGCTCTACAACAAGATCAAGAAGTATGGCTTCAAGAAGGTCAACGCGACGTCCTCATGAGAATCGTTTCGCTCGTGCCGGTCGGAGAAGTCGCCCGGAGCCATCTCGAGTTGCTCGCCGAGGGCCTGACACCCCTCCTCCATGTAGCCTGCACGATCTCCACCCAGCGCCTTGACCTCGACCTCGCCTACGACTCCCTGCGCGGCCAATATCACTCCACGGCCATCCTCAAGCGCCTCCGCAAGCTGCCCACGGCGGAATCGTGGCGGGTGTTGGGCGTGACGGACGCCGACCTGTTCATCCCTATCCTGACGTTCGTTTTCGGTGAAGCGCAACTGGGCCCCGCAAACGCCACGACCGCGGTCGTTTCCATGTATCGCCTGCGGCAGGAGTTCTACGGCATGCCACCTGACCCGGAAATGCTCGCCGCGCGTTTGTTAAAGGAATCACTCCACGAGCTGGGCCATACCTTTGGCCTGCGCCATTGCGCCGACTACCGGTGTGTGATGAGCTCCTCGCCGGCGGTGGAAAATATCGACCTGAAACTGCCCCAGTTTTGCCCTTCCTGTGCTGATGGGATTTAGCCCTGCATGGGGCACCGGGCACGACAAACTGTTAGCACGTGCTGCAACATTGCTTCTGGCTGTTCGCAGGATTGGTCTGTGCTCTTGGGGATTTGTGACCACACGCATGTTTCGCGCGCGCCTAAACCGTTGTAACATTCCATAGAGATGGCAGGCTTCAGCCAACACTTCGCGTCCATCCGCAATCGCGTCGAACGTCTTGCGATGCTCGCGGAGCCGGCGCGGTCCGTGGAAGAAATCTGCCGGAGTGCGGAAGCGCGGGGCGGTCTCGAACTCGAGGACGT
>JAIQGB010000375.1 GCA_020072905.1 Terriglobia bacterium
CAATCGGGGCGGGGCGAAACAGGCCCCGAGGCCCTCAGTTTTGTCGCTCACGCCCTAAGAGAGCTCCTCGGAGCTGTCCGAGGTCTTTACGATCACAAGTGAGAAAGTCTACATCACAGCTTGATTGGCTGTGAGATCTGATTTGCTGTAGCCCCCGGGGCTCGCAGCGGCCGGCCCCAGCGGCCTCCTGCAAAACCCCTTCTGCCGACCCTGTCCGACGAACCGCGAAATGTGTTCATCGGACACTCACAGATGTCCAACGAGGACCACCGACAATCTCATGATCCCTTCATGGTCCAGTTAGGGTCCACTCTCTGTTCCTCAAGCCTATTGAGAAGTGCTTTGGGTAGCCATCCGTATCGCAACGTCTGAGTGAGTTAGGGTCGGGTCGCGCCCTTTCACGACGCCAACACGGGTTTGAATCCCGTCAGGGACGCCAAAACTCTACTTCCCAGTTTTCTACGCCCCGGGCTAGGCGAATCCGGCAGGGCGGGCGTCCGGCGGGTCACCTCCACCCGAGATGTGATAGACTGCCCCAAAGTCAACCTTGGCAGTCCTGACGATGGCTATGAAGCTCATGGTCGTGGACGACGAACCTGACGTCCTCAAGATTCTCAAAGCCTTGCTGGAGTCACTGGGGTACGAAGTCCTGGCCTTGTCCGACAGCCGCGAAGCGGCCCAGCGGGTCGAGCGGGAAAAGCTGGACGGCATCTTCGTCGATGCCCACATGCCTCACCTTAATGGACCGGAACTGGTCCGCCACATCCGCAAGTCCACCTCCAACAGCAGTGTTCCCATCGTCATGCTGACCGGCTACGACGACGTCGAAACGATGCGCGCCGGATTCCGCGCCGGCATCACCTTCTTTCTCGCCAAGCCGCCACAAATGAACGCTCTGGCAGGGGTTCTTAAGCCGCTGCACGGCGCCATGCTGAGAGAGAAGCGCAGCTACATCCGCCTGCCGCTCAGAACCATCGTCAATTGCCGGACGGAGAAAGGTCAGTTCACCTCCGCGAGTCTGAACATCGGTGAAGGCGGGATGCTGCTCGAGCAATCCGGCGGGCTCGATGTGGATCAGGAAGTGGAACTCCGGTTCTCCATTCCCCAGAAGCAGAACCTGCTCAATCCCGGAGCGAGGGTGGCCCGCAAAGAACCCTCGAACCGTATCGCCGTGCAGTTCATCGATCTTTCCCCCGAGGACCGTCTCGCCATTCAGGGCTACATCAGCGGGGTCGTCAAAGACTGAAGCGGTTTTTCGATTCCGAGCCTAGCAGCGCGCCCGCGGAACGGGCGTGGGATGATGATTCGCTTCCTGAGTCCACGGAACGGCGGAGACCGGTCCAGCATTCGGTCCAACGCTCTTCTTCCGGCTGGCATGCCAGGCGGTTACGGTCGAACCGATCTCCTTCAGAGGAAGTTTGATGCGTGGTCTGTGGGGCGCTTTCAGGCGGTTGGGGTGAATGGCTTCGAGGGTTCTCCGTATGGATACTGGCACACCTGGCTAATGACGCCATCGCGATGGGCGGTGATGTGTCCCGCGCGCCAAGAACGCGGGGGACAACACCACACGCAGGCCGGTGTCCTGACTCTATCGCCTTCCCGTCCCCGTTCCGGTCACCTCGGCGGTGTACAGCTTCTGGAGCAACGCTTCAATACTTCCTTGCGCTTCCAGCAACCTCTGAAGGAGTGTGGCGCAGGGACGATGGAGTTCCACCGCACCTTCCGGGTCGGTCCGGAGTTTGGCCTCAACGGCGATCGCGACCTCGTGAAGCTGCTCCACATTCCGAGTGGCCAGCCGGATAAGACCTTTTTCGTGTGAGGAGTCAGCCATAATCGCCTCCCACTGAGCACATGCTACGGGAGAACCGCCGCCTGCGCCAGGGCCCGAAAGTACCATCCGACCATGCCGAAAGCGTCCCCGGTCACGCTGGCAACAGACTGTGGCATCCGGTCGAGCAAAAACAGCGGTCGCGAGCATGGGTCAGCCGGACAGAATTCCGCGTGGTCCGACACGCCGCATTAGCCTTGGCCGGCCAGGGTCGGTGTATTTCGCCGCACACGACAACGCCAGCTGCCGTGCCCCTATCGAAATGCGCACGGAAACTCCGCCCAACCCCGTGCCACGCCGCTCCCAGCGCGTCGCCAAGCGAATTGCCGTTTCACTGGTGGTGAAGAACCAGGGAAGCGAAACCACGCTCTTGGCCTCGACGGCAAATGTCTCAGCACACGACCTGTGCGTCCAAATTCGTCGCAGTCTGCAACGAAGACGGTTCGTTTATGCCCTCGCGCGCCGTAGGTACACACCGGCTGGTCACTGTGGAGTGGTGCGGGTAACCCAGCCGGCGGCGGAGCTGGAATTCCTGAATTGAATCCCTGACACGGTCCCGGGCGTACCGAGTCGCTCGCAGGCAGACAGGCGTCCTCGTGCAAATGAGATGCACGGCTGCCTAGCCTTCAGGCGGCTGTCTTGAATTGGATGTCGGGGTTTATTCGGGCCTCAGAACGGTACTTGACGATCTCTGCGGCTAGGGCAGGAGAGGCGTCGGTAGCGGCGGGCATCACCGTGCGCGCCACCTTTCCCCAGCAGAAAACCTGAATCCGGCGTTTCGATCCGACTTCCGCGGGCAGCGTGAAGCTCATCTCGATCGGGCATGCCGCGGTCACAAGCTCTTCCGCCTGGAAAAGCACCCCGGAGGTACTGACATTTTGGATCGTTCCCTTGTGCCAGATGAGCGAGCCCGTGGGGCGATAGAGCAGCGGAGACTCCACTACAAAGCGGGCATCGCGCTCGACCATTCTCCTGCCCTGCTGGCGCTTTTCCCCCTTCGCGCGCGCCCCAAAAATGTGCCAGCCGCCAAACAGGAGCAGAGACATGACGTTACACGGATCTTCGGGTCCACAATTCAGACAACGTGCAAATCCTATCCCTGCGTCGCAAAACAAGGAATGACCAATGTCAGAAACACTGGGGAAAGCGCGAGGCCGACAAATTGCCTGATTCCTGGGCGCGATAGCCGCACCCCTGGGGTTCCGCTGTGAAACTGCGCTAGTTTCGTCCCAGCCTGATGGGCCGGCCAGCTATGGGGAAGAGCTTCGAAGATTGGCCGAGCTCGCCGTTCACAAGAATAGCTCCGACCAGTCGAAACGGCAGGAGGGCTCGCGGTACCGACACTTCCCCCTTGGTGGGGCTAAACAAGGTGCATCCCTGTGCCGATATGTATGTTAGTATTGCGGGCGAGGGATGGCCGGGTCACCCATCGGGGTGGAGAGCTTCCACCTTTCGAACCTCGCCTTCCAGGTTGGTTGAAGATGCGAGGCGACGATGGATCACCATGAAATGATTGATGTCGAGCTGGGAGACCGTGCCTCACGAGTCCCCATCGCGATGATTTTGCGTTATCGGCCGGGGGGCGAACTCGGCTGGAGCGAAGCCAAGACAATCAACATCAGTCGCTCCGGCGTCCTCTTCGCGGCCGACGAATCGCTCGAAATCGACACACCAATCGAGATGAGTTTCGACCTGCCCCCGGAAGTCGGCGGTGCACCGGGGACGGAGGTCACCTGTCGGGGGCGCGTGGTGCGGACAATCCTCCCGCCGGCATCGGATGAGCCTCCGGCAGTCGCTGTCTCAATTGACGAGTACCGCTTCGGCCTGTCCTGAGATCGACTTCCGCCGTGGATCCGTTGATGACCGGCCTGGCGCGTCTTCACGCGTGCCTGCACCAGGGGAAGCATCTGGCCACAACGTGTCCGACGCGCAACTTTGGCAATTCCGCTTGTCACCCGAGTTGAAATCGTCCAAACTGGAACGCTTCGATGCCCCGCCGATCCGACTCTTTGAGGCGGCGCGAGCTTGACCTCATCGCAGTCAGCGAGGGGCTTTGCCAGGCAGCACATACAAGGAAGAAAGGAATAGCCGATGACCAGATTACAATCCTCAGGAATGAGCCGCCGAGGTGGCGGTCTCTTGCTCGCCTTGGTCTCAGCCCTTCTCCTCGCTGCCTGGCCCGCGGAGAGCGCGTCCGCGCAGGCCCCGGACCCCGACGCCCAGGCGATGAAGCGCCTCGAGTGGATGCCGCAGAACCAGACCGGCATGCTCAGCGTGAATGCTAACGAGGGGGCGTTTCTGCGCGATCAGGTCATCAAGGCGAAGGCAAAGCACGCGCTCGAAATCGGCACCTCGAATGGCTATTCGAGTATCTGGATCGCCATGGGCGTGCGCAAGTCCGGCGGCCATCTC
>JAIQGB010000376.1 GCA_020072905.1 Terriglobia bacterium
CATCGGAGCTTCCAGATCATGGCTGGCCAGCTCTTCGCGCAGGCGCTGCCGGTCGTGACGGAGTTCACTTCGCCACGGGCGTGGGCGTTCAGCCTCATTGCGATTCACGAATATCTGCGGCGGCTGAGCGGCGACCGCTCGGTCAGTCAAATCCGCGAAGCGCTCATCGCACGGTTGATGGATATTTTCGACAGGGCCGCCCAGCCGGACTGGCCCTGGTTTGAGGAGGAGTTGGCCTACGACAATGCCAAGCTGGCGCACGCCCTGATTCTCAGCGGGCGTGATACTGGACAACAAGCGGTGTTTGAACGAGGCCTGCAAGCTTTGCGTTGGCTGGAGGGAGTGCAAACTGCCGAGGATGGCCACTTCCGGCCTGTTGGCACCAACGGATTTTATCGGCGCGGCGGCATCCGCGCCAATTTCGACCAGCAGCCCATCGAGGCGCAGGCGATGGTGTCGGCCTGCCTCGAAGCCTACCGGGCCACCTCGGACTCCTGGTGGTACAAACAGGCCCATCGCGCCTTCGACTGGTTCCTCGGCTGGAATGATCTGGGGCTGGAACTGTACTCCTCCAAGACCGGCGGCTGCCGCGACGCCTTGCATGTGGACCGGGTCAACGGGAACCAGGGCGCGGAATCGACGCTGGCCTTCCTTCTCTCGCTGGCGGAAATGAAGCTGATGCAAAACACCGTCACGGTGTTCAACGAGCCAACTTTGTAACTCCGATCATCCCATGAAAACCATCAACGTCCAACGTACCACCGTCAAGTTGTTTCCGGACCGCACGCGTGTGCTCGCCCGGCCGTTTCGCCCCATGAGCGACCAGCGCGCCGTCAAAATCTGCGCGCGAGTCATGGCTCTTCGCGAAAGCGAAGTCCATGCGCTGTTGGAGGAGGTGCGGGCCGAATTTGGTGACCGCCACCCAAAGACCGGCGAATTCCTCAAACGGCAGTTTGACGCGGTCCGACCTTACTTGCTCAATGGCCAGAGGCTCTCCGAAGAACGAGAGTTGTTGCTCGGCGGATATTTCACTCACGAGTTTTCACTCGAAGCCGCGGCCTTGTTCAATCCCTCTATCGTGCCGCACCCGAATCAATCAGACGTCCCACCCGGCTCACTGCGCTTCATTTTGAGTCTGCGGGCCACAGCCGAGGGCCACATTTCCTCCATCACCTTTCGCGCCGGAATACTGGATGCCAACAACAACATCAAGTTCGACGCGCCGGCCCGTTACAGCCTCGAGCCGACGCAAGTGCCCAACGCGACTTACGAGAAGCGCCTGTTCGAGCGGAAGCTTCAGGAACTCGGCCTGGTGGGCGATTTCAACCGGCAGGTTCTCAAAGGCTTGGGGGACGCATTCACATTGGAAGAACTGCGCACCAGCGTCAGTCTCGCTGTGAAACAGGTCCGCGTACCTGACCAAGAAACCAAAAGCGTTGCCAGGGAAACCCTGATGCTGGCCCAATCGAATTACGAAGTGCAATTTGCGCCGGACTCGCGTTTGTCCGAACGCGTGTTGTTCCCCGCCACACCCGCGCAGAGCAACGGGATCGAGGACGCCCGCTTTGTTCTTTTTCAAGATGAGGACGGCACGCGGACTTATTACGCCACTTACACGGCTTACGACGGCAGGATGATTTTGCCGCAGTTCCTCGAAACCTCCGACTTCCTTCATTTCAAATTCATCACACTGAATGGCCCGGCTGTCGAAAACAAAGGCATGGCGCTCTTCCCGCGCAAGATCAAAGGGCTCTACGCGATGCTGGGCCGGCAGGACGCGGAAAACATCTACGTGATGTTCTCCGATCATCTGCATTTCTGGCACAGCATGCAGCTTGTCCTGGAGCCGTCGTTCCCTTGGGAATTCATCCAGGTAGGCACTTGCGGCTCACCGATCGAAACCGAAGCCGGCTGGCTCGTGATCAGTCATGGCGTGGGGCCGATGCGGAAATATTGCATCGGCGCTTTCCTGCTCGATCGTGACGACCCGACCAAAGTCATTGGCCGCCTGCGTGAGCCACTCCTCAAGCCCAACAAAAACGAGCGCGAAGGCTACGTCCCCAACGTCGTTTACTCCTGCGGCAGTCTCCTGCACGGCGGGCAGCTCATTATTCCCTACGGGATGTCCGACTACGCTACGACGTTCGCCACGGTGCCGCTCGACGAAGTATTGGCCGCGATGGAATAGGCCTAGTGTCGTGCGTCCCAAGAGCCTTTACAATCTCAAGAGGAGTCGGCGTCCTGGCAGCGCCGGGCTTTAGCCCGGCATGTGCCGCCCTGAAGGGCGGCGCTACATCTGTAAACCTATGTGAGACGCACTACAGTAAGTATCCCCCGGCAAAGCCGGGGGCTTTAGGTTGTGAGCCGCTCAATGCGGCTATGCGGGGGCGCTCACGCGGCCCCGTTTTTCTGGGGCCACCTTGACGGTGGCCTTTTACCAAAGCCCCATCTGGTCCAATCGCTTGTCTTCTTACTCCGGGTTGCGGATATACTCTCGAACCACCGCCTCATCCCGGCCCACCGTGAACACAAAGTACCCTCGCGCCCAGAAGTGCTGGCCCACAAAATTCCGCTTCCTCTCTCCATAAACCCGCGCCAGATGGATGGCGCTCTTGCCTTTGATGTACCCAATCACTTGCGAAACCGCGTACTTGGGCGGTATCGCCATCATCCTGTGCACAGGGTCCGGCATCCGATGCCCTTCCTCGATCCGGCTCTCCTTCTGCCCGGCCAACCGCCGGAAGACTTCCCCCCGATACCGCCGCAGTTCCTTGTACAACACCTTCCGACGGCACTTCGGGATGAACACCACCGGGTATTTGCACTCCCACTTTGTAGGGTTTAGGCTTGCCTGTTCGCCCATCGTGGATCTCCTTTTCGTGTGCTTTGGCGGCTCACGTTAAGGTGTTTCCGCGATGGACTCCGGGATTTGTCAAACTTCTACTGCCAACCCGGCAGAGCCGAGGGGTCTCCTACGATGCGCTAGAAAGGCCGCAAGGTTTCATTCATAAGTCCATATCGGATTCTGCGGAAGCTCGATCCTCTCTATTCTCCGCTGCCGCGGGAGCGACAAGAGCATTCCCGCCGCCCAACCGTTCTCTCTTCCTTCCTCGCCTTCGAACCTTGATCGGCCCATCAGCATTACGGCTCTCCCCCGGTGGGGCGCCCGTATCGAAGTGCTCACGGAAACTCACTAACTCAATTTCCGGGTGGTTCAGTTCATTGAGGACATCCAATAAGTGGCTCACCGAGAACGCCAGCCAAGAAATGTCCCGCGGAACCAGGCCAGCTTCAGGAAACCAAGCCTCAGCACAGGGGGTCCCCTTTTCGGCACGGGTGCTGATGCCCGAAGCTATGGAGGAAGGTTCTGGGGTCTCGGGGCTGCGAAGCTCTCCCTTCGGCACAGTCTCTTCACGCAGCCTGCAACAACGTCACAATAGTCCCCACACTCGGGATAAATCGGAAGGAGCGGAATGGCTCCAAGTGATTGAGAATAATTGGTAGCGGGGGGGAGGATCGAACTCCCGACCTAGGGATTATGAGACCCTCGCTCTACCACTGAGCTACCCCGCCACGGCGTGCCGCGTCTCGACTTGCAAGCCCGCGCGCAAGGTCTCACCTCATACTAGGGTATGGCGGCACAGCCCGTCAAGAAACGCCGTGAACAGAACCCTTCTTAGCTCGCCTCACACCTCATCCGTTCGATAAAACGCCAGTTGCGCGTCGCCGTGGCGGAGTAGGCGAGTGCGATGAAGCTGGCCGTACTCTTCTTCGAGCGTCACGTGGCGGGAGTGCTCGGCGATGACGACAGCGGTGGGGGCGAGAATCCGCGACCGGCCGATCTGGCGGAGCGCGTGGTGATACTCGCGGATCGCGTCGTAGGGAGGATCGAGGAAGACGAAGTCGAAACGTGCGACCTCTTCCGCCAGCCGCTCGAACCCCGTTAGGACGGCGCAAGTCAAGAGTCGATAGCCGGATTCGATCTGGAGTGACGCGAGGTTTTTGCGGATCATCTCCGCGGCGGGGCGATGATGCTCGATGAAGACCACCTCGCGCGCCCCGCGGCTCAACGCCTCCAGGCCCACGGCGCCCGAGCCTGCGTACGCGTCGAGAAATACCGAGCCCTCGACGCTCGGGCCGAGCACGTCAAAGAGCGTCTCGCGCAGTTGCTCCGAGGTGGGACGCAGCTTCCCGCCCTTGAGCGCTTTGATCGTCAGGCTGCGGTATGTGCCGGAGAT
>JAIQGB010000377.1 GCA_020072905.1 Terriglobia bacterium
GGGCAGATCGGGGCCGACCTGGATCCCGCCGGTGAATCCGGCGTAGGGGTCTCCCGTCCCCGGCCGGATGAGGGTGGCGGTGCCGGGAGCCATCAGCCCGTTGCTCAAGTCGAGATTCACCAGGAGGTCGTTGGTCTCGTGCCAGTAGGGCCCGTACTCGTAGCGCAGGCCGAAGTTGAGGGTCAGGTTCTTGTTGACCTTGAAGTCGTCCTGAAGGTAATAGGCTTGCGCCCAGCGGCGAAGGTGAACGTAGGTGTCTCCGACGCCGACGGCGGCCACTTGGCTGACCCCCTGCAGGAAGGAAGCCACGCTCAGGCCCCCCGCGCTGGTGTCGAAGCTCAGGGTGCCATCGTCAGTATTGACGGTCGCGGGCGCCGTGGACGCCGACTCCATGGTGAAGGCTCCGCGCGGCCAGTTGTGGGCAAAGACGTTCAGTTGCTCGCGGCGGATGTTGACTCCCGCCTTGATCATGTGACGCCCGTGGCTCAGGGACCAGTCATCACCGTACTCATAAACGTTATCAATGTTTTGAACGGGGTGACCGATCTGGTCTTCCCCCAGGCTCACCAGCCCATCGTCGCTTTCAAAATCCGGAGCCCCCCAGTCGGCAGGAAATCCGGAGGTTCCCGGGATGCCGATATCGGCGGACACATTCTGCTTGAACGCCAGGGCGCCATAATTCGTCGACCCCAGCCGTAGGTAGCTGCCGCGGAGCTCATTCACCATGCGCGGCGTGACAGTCCATGAGTAATGAAGATTCAACGTGGAGCTGCTCACGTCCTGAAGGAGCCCACGCTCGGGCAGGGGGTCGGCACTCACCGCTTTCTCCCGCGCGTGAGAGTATCGGCCCCAGAGGTTCATTCGGGAGTTGAGAGCGTAGTCGAGCCGGCCGGCCACCTGGTCCCAGTCGGTGGTGTTCCTGACGACCTGCGCGTAGTTATTCAATATGCCCGCACGGTTGGGCGGTGGGGCAAAAGGCGTGGCGAGAAACTTGGCGACGGCCGGGTTGATGCACTCCGGCGGGATCGTCATGTTCGGCCATTCCTCGTTAATGTTGGGGTCGCTGGTGTAGCAGCCCGCTGGCAGCGTGTTGCCCGGATAGAACAACGAAGCGCCGTTGGCGTCCACGGTGTGAGGTTTGAAAATCGGGATGCCATATTCGGAGAGGTCGCCCGTCCGCGCCAGGTCCGTCGGCACCGTGGTAGATCCCGTGGAACTGGTCCGATCGCGCAGCCCTTCATAGCTGGCGAAAAAGAAGGCTTTGTCGCGTAGGATCTTGCCGCCCGCGGTCGCTCCGAACTGGTTCTGGCGAAAGGGCGCCTTGGGCTCGCCGGGATTGAAAACGCCATCAAAAAAGTCATGCGCGTCGAGTGCGTCGTTGCGGAGGAAGTCATACCCGGTCCCGTGAAAGCGGTTCGTCCCGGACTTGGTGGTGGCGTTGATCTGTGACGCGCCGCGGCCGTATTCCGCCGTATAGGAATTGGTCATCACCTTGAATTCCTGAATTTCGTCGATGGAAGGCACCGAGGCAAAGGTGTTGAAATCCGGCTCGGTGTTGGTGCCTCCGTTCAGCAGAAAGTTCGTATCCTGGGCCCGGGACCCGCCCACAGCGTATTGATCGCTTACCCGGCGGCCCACCTCGCGAACCTCTCCGAAGGAGTCATTGCCATCCTTGGTGAACGTCACCCCCGGGCTAAGCGTCGCCAGGTCGAGGAAGTTGCGGCCATTCAACGGCAGGTCCACGGCGCGGCGGTTATCGATGACCGCGCCGACCGTCGAGGAGGCGGTGTCGAGCAGCGGAGCTTCTGCCGTGACGGAGACGATCTGAGTGACTTGGCCGACCACAAGGGTAATGTCCACGCGCGCCTTCTGGTCCACCTGCAATTCGAAGGCGGGCACCGAGGCGGTGCGGAACCCCGCGCTTTTCGCCGTCACCGTGTAGTGGCCCGGCAGCAGACCTGCTACCGTGTAGTCGCCGCTGGCCGTTGAAAGCGTTGTCCGGGAGACGTTTGTCTCCACGTTGGTGATGGTGACTTCGACGCCGGGCACGACTGCCTTGCTCGGGTCGAGAATGACGCCGGTGATGCTTCCGGTGCCGATTTGACCAACCATCGGCACGGTGGCCGCCAGACACAAGGCAAGAACCACCAAGGCTCGCTGCACGATCCCAAGACTCTTGCGAAACATTGTGCCTCCTTCCCGTCAGGCGCCCTGACCCTGCTTGAGGAGGAAAGCCCCTCTCGCGGACCAAGTCCCTCCGAGAGCGGATTCGGAATGATTCGAAAGAAAAGACACTTCATCGCAAACGCTATGACAATTGAACTTCATTGTCAAGCTTTTCCCGATTCCGATTCCAGCCGCCGTCACACCTCCTGCGCTCGGTAGCACCGCCCTGAAGAGTAACGGCGTCCGGGGCGCCGGGATGTCTCCCCAGCCGAGGCGCCGGAGCGCTCGCGTGGGACTATGCCCACGGCGATCAAAACCATGTAACTAAACGGGAGTCGTCAGCGGGGCGGGGCGGAAGGGAATTGACCGGGAACGATCCCCGCCCCTTCCTTGACGGTGATGATCCGGTTGATGGGGACGTTCGTGAGTTTGTCCACGGTACCGCTCAGCCACTTGATTTCGAGCGAGTCGATGGTCTTCCGCTCTCCCAGGCCGAAATGGATGCGCGGGTCGTGGGCGGACATGTAGGCCATTCCACCCTTGGCCTGTTCGATCTGTGTCACGCCTTCCGAAACCAGTTTGAGCACGGCGCCAGTGGCGTCGCGCGCGGACTTGGTCCCCACCAGCTTGACGCTCAGCCAGTTATTGGCGTTCCCACCGTCGTTGCGAAGGAGCTGAGGGTAGTCGCCGCGGTTCAGAACGGCCACGTCGAGGTCGCCGTCGTTGTCGAAGTCGGCGACGGCGCAGCCGCGGCCGGCCGTGGGCCGTGTAAAGTCCGGGCCCAGGTGGTCCGACACCTTTTCGAATTTCCCCTGACCCAGGTTGCGGAACATCAACTTGGGCTCCTCATAGGAGACCTCGGAGTGATACATGTGGATGTTGTCGAGCATGGCCCCATTGGACTGGAAGATGTCCGCCCAGCCGTCGTTGTCGTAGTCCATGAACTTCATACTCACGCCGCTCAGGAAAATGGCCTTGTTGGCCAGTCCCGAGGCATAGGTGACGTCATCGAAGGTTTCGTCGTGGTTGTTGTGATAGAGCCGGTCGAGCTCGAAATCGAGATGGGTCACATAGATATCCAGCCAACCGTCGCCGTCCACATCGGCGGCGTCAGTCCCCATGCCCGCCTCATACTTGCCGTCTTCGCTGGCGGCCACGCCAGAACTGAAGGAGACGTCGCGGAAGGTTCCGTCGTGGTTGTTGAGGAAGAGGAAATTCGGCCAGGTGTCGTTGGCAACTAAGATGTCGGGCCAGCCGTCGTTGTTCAGATCCACCGAAACAATGCCTAAGCCCTTGGCCTCGGGGACGCCCACGCCCGATTTCTCGCTCACATCCGTAAAAGTCCCGTCCCCGTTGCTGTGGTAGAGCTTCAGCTTTTGTCCCCGGTAATTGTCCGGGTGGCAGTAGGCGCGGTAGCCGGGGCGCTTTTCACCACACCAGAGGTTGTTCGTGGGGGTCCACTGGATGTAGTTGCAGACCGCCAGGTCGAGATGGCCGTCCCGATCGTAATCGATCCAGGCAGCGCTGCTCGACCACTGGCCCTCGTCGCCGACTCCCGCCTTGGGCGTGACGTCGGTGAACGTCCCATTGCCGTTGTTGTGGTAGAGGATGGCGTGGCCGTAGCCCATCAGATAGAGATCCGGGTAACCGTCGTTGTCGTAATCCCCGACCGCGACGCCCTGGCCGTAGAGCCCCTCGCCGCCCACGCCGGCTTTCTCGGTGACATCCGTAAACGTTCCATCGCCGTTGTTCCGATAGAGGGCGGAGCGCAATGGGCCCGGCGCTTTGTACCAATCGGTGCTGGCCGTCTGCACAAAATAGAGGTCCATCAGCCCGTCCTGGTCGTAATCGATCCAGCCGAGACCCGTTCCCATGGTTTCGATGTACATCTTCTCGTCGGTCGCGGTGCCATCCTGCTGGAAGGTTATCCCCGCCGATTTGCGGATATCGGTGAAATGCACGGGGATGCCCACCGGCGATGTCGTGTTGGTTCGGGCGACAACACGGCCCAGAGCGGGCAAACCCAGGGCTGCCAGCGCCAGGGCCAGAAGCGGCGCCGAGGGGACTCAACTCTCTCCTTTCTCTAAGCCATCCAAGATGCCAATATAGCCCGAACTCCCTGTCATTCTCAATTGCGTCGTGGTAAGGCTGGGATTAGACTTGCCAGCGCTCTCCGCCAGCCCGGGCGTTGCCGAGAGGTACGGGCGGCACGGCTTGTCTCGACCGCAGGCCGTGTTGCAGTCGGCCGCAACCGCCCTCAGGCCAGGTTGGGGAGCGGAGATCAGTGTCGCGTCCCTCGCGGAAGGCAGGACTTGTGCGCCCTTTCCATTCTACCCTTATTTCCGTCCGTTCCTGCCGGACTTTGCCATGGCTCGTGCTGATCTTTGCTCAGGTATTTTTGACTCTGGGAGTCTTTGCGCCGCAAGCCGCCGGCGAAATGCACTCCGGGGTGCTTCTGCCCAATGGCCGCGAGTTCGTCTCCTGGGAGCAGTCACCGGTCGATGAGTTCATCCTGGCCACGTTGCAGACCAAGAAGCTTACGCCGTCGCCGCGCGCGGACAAGGTGACGTTGAT
>JAIQGB010000378.1 GCA_020072905.1 Terriglobia bacterium
GGAGTCCCGATCCGTGATGCCCCCGGACTTCAACAGATTCTGCGCGCGCGCGAGCTCCTGACGAGCGTGGTCCTGTGCCACCTTGGCGCGTTCGAGCGCCGCCCGCGCCACATCCAGCGCGGCACGGGTCTGGCCGAGCGAAAGCCGGGCGTTCGTGTCGTCGAGTTGCGCCAGCAGCTCGCCCTTGGTGACCGGGTCTCCCTCCTCCTTGAGCATCGCTACCAGGCGACCCGCGAATTCCGTTTTCACGTCCACCGCGACCGACGAGACCAGCGAGCCGGTGATGTCAACGGTCAGGTCAAGCGGCCGCGGCTCAAGGCGGACCGTCTGGACCGTGAGAGCCGGAGCGGCGGCGGGTTTCGCAGCTTCTTTCGAGCACGACGCGCCGACTAGCATCGCGGCCATCGCCGCACCAAGCCCGGCCAGCCGGGCGGCGCGACCCGTCTCAATTCGCGTCTTGATCATGAGCCTCCCCTGGCTTTGCTTCCGCCTGCAGTTCCTGTACGGGATCCAGACCCATCACCCAGCGAAGCTGAGCACGCGCCAGCGTGTGGTCGTGGAGACCCTGCAGTAGATTCCAGCGCGCGGCGGTCAGCGCCGCCTGCGCGTCCGTCACGTCAAGCGTGGTGGCGGCGCCGTAGCGATAATTTTCCTGCATCATGGCGAGCACCTTTTCGGCCTGGTGGACGTTGAGCTGCGCGGCCTCCACCGTCTTTTCCGTGCGGTCGAGTTCATCCAACGCCGTCTGCGCTTCGAGGCGGACGGAGTTCTCCTGCTCCGAACGTTGCAGTTCCGTCACTTTGCGCTGCGCCACGGCCTGCTGGAAAAGCCCCGACCGTCGCCCGCCATCGAAAAGGGGCAGGGTCAGGTTGAGGGTAAACATCCAGCGGGTGAAGGTGTGGTTCCCCAGATTCGATGGCTCGCGTGCCGAATACCCGTACTGGCCGTTGAAGTCCACCCGCAGACGGTTTTCCGCGTTCGCCAGCTTTTTCTGCTGGTCGGCTTCGCGTTCGTTGATTCGCAGCCGCTGCAGCTCCGGCCGGTGCTCGACGGCGTGGCGGACCACTTCCTGGACGTCCATCTTGGGGGGCGGGACGAAGCTCAATTCACCGAGGGCCACCGTGAGGGCGTCGATTGGGCGGACCAGCAGATTGTTGAGCACCGAGCGCGCGTGGCGGAGGGAATTCTCCGCGCGGAGCAGTTCGGGCTGCGCGTTGGCCAGGTTCACTTCGGAGCGCAACACGTCGACTTCGGTGGCGACACCGGCCGCGCGCCGGACGCGAGCCATCTCCAGGTGCTGGCGGTAGAGTTCCACATTCGCCCGGGCTACGCCGAGCAACCGGTCGGCCAGGATCAGATCGTAGAAAGCGCGGATGACACGCTGGCGGATGTCCTGCTCGGAGCGTGCGATGTCGACGCCCACTCCCTCGGACTCCAGGCTGGCGAGTTTCAGCGCCGTCCCGACCTTGCCCGAAGTGTAGAGCGGTTGGGAAACGCTCACGTTGTAATCGAAAAGGTTAGCCCCGACCGGAGTCAGGCCTTCGCGAAACTCGATGGGAATCTTGTCGAAACTCGAGGCGTTGAGGAACGACGGGTCGCGCCAGCGCAGCGCGGTGCCGTTGAAGTTGATGCTCGGCAGCGCCTGGGAACGGACTTCCCGGTAGCGACCCTTCAAGCCGTCCGCCTCCTCGCGCGCGATCAAGACCTGCTGGTTGCGCGCGAGCGCGATGGCCACGGCCTGCTCGAGGGTTACCGCCGCGGGTTCTGCCGGGTCTGCGGCGTAGGCGAGGCTCGGCAGGAGTATACCTAGCAGTAAGATTATTGCTCCACTGAACGACGACATTCGCATGGATATCTACCGATAAGTAGAATTCACACCACACCCCTTGGTGAGGAGCGCGATGGTCCTTTTGGCCAGCGACCGGTCAAGGGGTGGCTGGCCGGTGAGCAGAAAGCCGAGAATCGAGGATATCGCCATGCCGACGATGGCACCTGCAATGAACTCGGGCCGGCCTTTCATCTCCCCTCGCCGGACCCCTTCCCGAATAATCTCCGCCAGCAGCCGCTCATCAGCCTGGCTCATCTCCACGTAGTTGATGGTGGGAGATTCCTTTTCCGGCGCAAGAACCATCCGAAAGCCCACACGCCAGTAATTATGCCGGTGACGAGCGAAACTGAACATCGCGCTGAGGACGTTAATGAGCCGCTCGTTCGGCGTGCGGCCATGTCGCGCGGCCCGACGCAGCTCCTTCTGGTAATCGTTGTAGGTATCCAGGACGAGTTCCTCGTAGAGTTGCACCTTGTTGCCAAAGTAATAGTAAAGGACGGGCTTGGTAATGCCAGCGCGTTGACAGATTTCGCGCGTGGAGGTGGCGGCGAAACCCTTCTCGGCGAATAGCGCGGCCGCCGCGTCGCGGATGGCTTCTTTCGCCGACCCGGTGCGGGGCGGATGTTTACTCCTGAAGCTCATACTTACCGGTAAGTATAGAAATCGCGGTCTGAATGTCAAGAGACATTGTGTCCCCGGGCGTCGGCGCGCTGTGGCATCGCTGGGCAGTGACTTTGGAGGCTTGCCCAGAAGGAACGACGTTCAGGGGGAGGGCGCCGTCCTGGTGGGCAGGGGGTTGCCGCAATTCCGGCATTGGGTCCGACGCCGGGCGTTGAGCGTGCGGCAGCGGGGACACGTAACATACATGGCGCGCGCGAACAGGTGCGTGATGACGGCGCTGCCCCCGAGGATGGCGATCACCAGGGCCACGTCGAGGAGCGTTTCACGCATGGAGACTATTTTCCCAGCGCGGCCCGCGCCGCGCGAACGGCTTCCACGAATTGGCGCGCGTTCGAGGTGATGACGTCGACCTGGCCTTTTTGGAGCGCCTTCACGTCTACGAGTTCGCTTCCCACGGCCACAGCGGCCGCGCCAGCTCGGATGAAGTCGGGCGTATTCTCGAGGTTAACGCCCCCGGTGGGTACGAGATCGATCTGGGGCAGAGGGCCTTTGAGGGCCTTGATGTACTTGGGTCCGCCGACCGGGCCGGCCGGAAAGATTTTGACCATGTCGGCGCCGGCCTGCCAGGCCGTGACGACTTCCGTGGGCGTCAGCGCGCCGGGGAAAATGGGCTTGCTGTACCGGCGCGCCATCTCGATCACGCGCACGTCGAGCGAAGGCGTGACGATAAATTCCGCGCCGGCAAGCATGGCGGCTCGGCAGCTTTCGGGATCGAGAATTGTCCCCGCTCCCAGCAGCACCTTGTCACCATAGCGCTCGGACACGGCTTCCATCACGCGCAGAGCATTGGGCACCGTCATCGTGATCTCGGCGATCCGTAGCCCGCCCGCGATGATTGCCTCGGTGGCCTTCAGCGCATCTTCGGGCGTTGGCGCCCGCACGATCGGCACGAGGCCGACTTCTCGAATCAGCGCTAAAGCCTTTTCCTTTGTCCAGGCCATTTTCGACTCCTTGAGTGCTGGGTGCTGGGTACTGGGTACTGGGTTCTGGATGCTGGATCCTGGGGAGCATCATCACCTGATAGTTTTCTCCAACGATTGGACGAGGGCGTGCAGCATCCGGCCAACGTGCCCAGTCTTCGTCAGTATCTCTTCGGCTGATGTCGCAGGGAGCAGTTTCAGGCGGCCGGCCAACTCGATTTGAGTCTCCAATTCCGCCTGCGATCCAAGCGCAATGGACAGGTGGTTCAAATAAGCGGGAAGGCTCCGGCGGCCGTGTCCTTCAGCTATGTTAGAAGGTATTGAAACCGCTGCTCGACGAATCTGGCTGGCCAACCCATAAGTCTCACGCGCCGGGAAATTGCCAGTCCCTTGGTAGCAGGCTTCGGCGAGCTTCATAGCTTCCTGCCAGACTTCGAGGTCACGGTGAGATTTGATGACCCGTCTCTCGCCCATGTTTCGTTCCTCCTCGCCCTTGACCCCGTACCCAGCCCCCAGAACCCAGTACCCACTACCCAGTACCGGTCACCTCGCCACTCGCAAACTCTTGCCCTTCAACAGCCCTTCCACTTCCGCCAGCGTCGCCCAGTTGAAGTCCCCGGGGTTGGTGTGCTTGAGCGCGCTGAAGGCGTTGCCGTAGCGGACGGCGGCCTCATACGATTTCTTGACCACACAGCCATAGATGAACCCCGCGCTGAACGAGTCTCCCCCGCCGATGCGATCCACGATCTCGATATCATACTTCACATCGTCATAGAACTTGCCCTCACGCTGGTATCTTCCTCCGTGGTGATGAGCACGTCGACGTACTGCATCAACGGTTCCTGCACGGCCTGCGCCTTGTCGGGCGGCCAGAGCTTGCCGCGATAGTTCAGGTCGTAGCTCACCGTCGCGCCCGCCAGCTTCGCCGCTGCCAATGCCTCGCGCGTGACAGCCGCAGCGGAATCGCTCAACGCCGGTGTGATGCCGCTGGTGTGGAACCACTTCGCGCCTTGCATGACCTTTGCCCAGTCCACTTCGCCCGGCTGGATGGCGCTGATCGCCGAGTGCGCGCGGTCGTAGAGCACCGAACTGGCGCGCGGGGCGGCCCCGAATTCGACAAAGTACAGACCCATGCGGTTGCCATCAGACCACACGATGTGCGATGCGTCCACGCCCGCTTGGCGGACGCGATTCAGCATCAGCCGCCCCAGAGCATTCTTGGGCAGGCGCGAAACCCAGGCGCTTTTCAGCCCCAGCCGCGCAACGCCCACTGCCACGTTCAATTCGCCTCCGCCCACTTGCACGTCGAGCGTCGAGGTCTGCTCCAGGCGCTGAAAGTTGGGCGGCACCAGCCTGATCATCGCTTCTCCAAACGTCACGACATCCACCACGAGAACCTCCACAGATCACCCAGGCTGCGCAGATGTAACCCGTCAATATAGGACTTCCCGCACAGAAAAATCCAGACCCTTTGATCACGATGAGACCAAATGCGGTTAGAATGTCAGAAGCTCGTTACAGGGATCCACGAAGGGAGTTCAAACAAAAATGCCCGGAGTCTACAAGGTTACAGAAATCGTGGGCACGTCGCCGGTGAGTTTTGCCGAAGCGGTGAAGGCGGGAGTGGCAGAGGCGGCGAAGACCATTCGCAAGATGGACTGGTTTGAAGTCGTCGAAGAGCGCGGCCGCATCGCGGACGGCAAAGTTCAGGAATTCCAGGTCATGCTCAAGATCGGCTTCAAGCTCGAGCGGTAGCCCCGATCATCAGACGGCCCATCTCGGTAGCGGCAAGCCTTGCCCTGGCCTTGCCGCCTGTCGGGCTGGTCGCAGGGACCGATCCTACCGCGGTGAGGCCTTCGGATGAGATTAAGCCGCGTCCTCTCGGCGGGGAGGTGGAGTTGTGTCCTGCTACATGCTCTCCGCGGTGTCAATCCGAGATCACAGTCGAGAATCCAAATTCAATCGCGTCCGGGAGTACAATGCCGGGGCGGTCTCACGATGTGAAAAGAGGTTGAAGGAGTCATTCCATGCCCTATCCCAAACCCGCGCGCCGTTCCTGGGCCGAGCCGTGGAAAGTGAAGATGGTCGAGCCGCTGCGCCTGACCACGCCCGAGCAGCGTGGGCGATGCATCGCGGAGGCCGGCTTCAATACGTTCCTTCTCCGCTCCGAGGATGTCTACATTGATCTGCTCACCGACAGCGGCACGAACGCCATGAGCGACATCCAGTGGTCCGGCTTGATGCTGGGCGACGAGGCCTACGCGGGCAGCAAGAACTTCTATCACCTCTGGGACGCGGTCACGGAGCACTACGGCTACAAGTACCTCGTACCCACACATCAGGGGCGCGGCGCGGAGCACATCCTCTCCCGAATTCTGATCAAGCCCGGCGATATTGTTCCCGGCAATATGTACTTCACTACGACGCGCCTGCACCAGGAGCTCGCGGGCGGAACGTTTGTGGACGTCATCATCGACGAAGCGCACGACCCGGCGAACGAGCATCCGTTCAAAGGCGATGTGGACCTCACCAAGCTCCGCAAGCTGGTGGACGAAGTCGGCGCGAAGAAGATTCCCTACGTTTGCATCGCCGGCACGGTGAACATGGCGGGGGGCCAGCCGCAGTCGATGGCCAACCTGCGGGCTTTGCGCGAATTCTGCACGCAGCACGCCATGCCGATTGTGCTCGACGCGACGCGCGCCGTCGAGAACGCCTATTTCATCCAGCAGCGCGAGAAGGGCTATAGTGCAAAGAAGATTGCTGATATTCTAAAGGAGTATTGCTCTTATACCGACACCTGCACGATGAGCGCCAAGAAGGACGCGCTGGTGAACATCGGCGGCTGGCTGGCGACGAACGATCAGGCCCTTTACGAAG
>JAIQGB010000379.1 GCA_020072905.1 Terriglobia bacterium
CATCGTAAGCGGCAAGGCAACGTCCGCCTCACTCCCCACGGCTGGACGCTCGACCGTCTTCGCTTTCTTCACGTGGACTCGGCCATCGACGCTGGTGATTTCCCAGCGCAATTCGTAGCGTCCCGCGGCGTTCGCGCGAATGGCGAATGTATTCCCGCGGGATCGACCCACCCACGATCTGGTCGACGAAAAGCAAATTGAGTTCGCTGTCAAACTTGTTAGTGGATTTCTTCTTGGTGAGCTCGGCGATGGCGGCGAGATCGGGACGCGGCAGGGGATCAACGCGCAGGACGACGTGGCCGTACTGGCCGCGGCCGCCCGTCTGGCGGATATACTTGCCTTCTGCTTCCGCAGCAGCGCTGATGGTCTCGCGGTACGCCACCTGCGGCCGGCCGACGCTCGCACCCACGCTGAATTCGCGCAGCATGCGGTCCACGAGGATTTCCAGGTGCAACTCGCCCATGCCGGAGATCAGCGTCTGTCCGGTGTCCGGATCGGTGTGGACCTTGAAGGTAGGGTCCTCCTGCGTGAGTTTGCCGAGGGCCATCCCCATCTTTTCCTGGTCGGCCTTGGTCTTCGGCTCGATAGCCACGGAAATGACCGGGGTGGGGAAATCCATCGATTCGAAGACGATGGGATCGCCTTCGAGGCAAATCGTATCGCCGGTCGAGACGGTCTTAAGGCCCACAGCCGCGGCGATGTCGCCCGCGTAGACCTCGGTAATCTCCTCACGCTTGTTGGCGTGCATCTTGAGCAGGCGGCTGACGCGCTCCCGGCGATCGCGCCGCGTGTTGTAAACGAACTCGCCGACCTTCATCGACCCCGAATAGACGCGCAGGAAGGCCAGTTGCCCGACGAAGGGGTCGGTCATGATCTTAAAAACCAGCGCAGCAAACGGCGCGTCGTCGTCCGCAGCGCGGGTCAGAGTTTTCTCGCCATCGGGGGACTGGCCTTCGGCGGGAGGAATATCCATCGGCGAGGGGAGAAAATCCACCACGGCGTCCAGCAAGGGCTGGATGCCTTTGTTTTTGAAGGCTGATCCACAAAGGACCGGAACGACCTTGAGGTCGACCGTGCCGCGGCGCAGGGCGGCGCGGAATTCGTCGGCCGTGACTGCCTCGCCGTGCACGTACTTGGTCATAATGTGATCGTCGACTTCGCCGAGGGTCTCGATCATCTGCTCGCGGTACTGGTGCACCTTCTCCCGGTATTCGGCGGGAATCTCCGCAACGTTGTACATCGCGCCCAGGGTTTCGTCCTTGTAAACGATCGCCCGCTCCTCGATGAGGTCGATCACGCCGAGGAATTCGTCTTCGGCGCCGAGCGGCAACTGGACGGCGACCGGCACGGCGTGCAGCTTGGAGCGCAGTTGCGCGAGGCAGGCCTCGTAGTCCGCGCCCACCCGGTCCATCTTGTTGACAAACACGATGCGGGGCACGCGGTACTTGTCCGCCTGGCGCCAGACGGCTTCCGTCTGCGGCTCGACGCCTTCGACCGCCCCTAAAATGGCAATCGCTCCGTCCAGAACCCGGAGCGACCGTTCTACTTCCGCCGTGAAATCCACGTGGCCCGGCGTGTCGATGATGTTGACGCGGATATCGTTCCAAAAACAGGTCGTGGCCGCGGAGGTGATGGTGATACCGCGCTCCTGCTCTTGCTCCATCCAGTCCATGACGGCGGTGCCTTCGTGCACCTCGCCCATCTTGTGCGTAATCCCCGTGTAATAGAGGATCCGCTCCGTGGTGGTCGTCTTCCCGGCATCGATGTGCGCCATGATGCCGAGGTTGCGAATTTTCTCGAGCGGCACGGGTCGCGGCATAAACAGTCCGAAATACAAACTCCCTCCGGATCTCGATCCCGTGGATCCGGATCAGGTACCCCTAGCTTGTTGAGCACTGGGGCCCCGCAGACGCGGAGCACAAGGCGGATCGTGGTCCGGGGTGGAGCCACCTCCCGCCTCGCCATAGCACATCCCGCCGAACGGGATTACCAGCGGTAGTGGGCAAAAGCCTTGTTGGCCTCGGCCATGCGATGCGTGTCGTCGCGCTTCTTGATCGCCCCGCCGCGGTTGTTCGCCGCATCGAGCAGCTCCGCGGCCAGGCGTTCCGTCATCGATTTCTCGCCCCGCTCGCGCGCATAGCCGATAATCCAGCGGAGACTTAACGAGGTCTGGCGATTCCGATTCACTTCCACCGGCACCTGATAGTTCGCGCCACCCACTCGGCGCGTCTTAACCTCCAGGACCGGCTTCACATTATCAACGGCCTTCTTGAAAACCTTGAGCGGATCGTCGTTGGCGCGCTCCTTGACCATATCGAAGGCGCCATAAACGATTTCCTGCGCCACCGTTCTCTTCCCCTCGTACATGATGCAGCTGATGAACTTCTGCACGAGCGGGTTGGCGTAAATCGGATCAGGCCCTACTTCTCGCCTCTCAACTGTCCCCTTACGTGGCATACTCTAGCTTTCAGCCTTCAGTTATCAGCGGTCAGCCGAGATCGAACCGCTGCCGACTGCATTCTGCTTACTGCCTTCTACGATGCCTTCGGCCGTTTGGCGCCGTATTTCGACCGCGCCTGCCGGCGGTCGGCCACGCCCGCCGAATCGAGCGTCCCGCGAATGACGTGGTAGCGCACCCCGGGCAGGTCCTTCACGCGTCCGCCGCGGATCAGCACGATGGAGTGCTCTTGCAGATTATGCCCCACGCCAGGAATGTAGGTCGTGACCTCCATGCTGTTGGTCAACCGTACGCGCGCCACTTTGCGCAGGGCCGAATTCGGCTTCTTGGGTGTCTGAGTATAGACGCGGACGCAGACACCGCGCTTCTGCGGGCAGCTTTCCAGCGCCGGACTCGAGGTCTTGTAGTGCGGGCGTTTCCGGCCCAGACGAACCAACTGATTGAACGTCGGCATCCCCGGCTCTCAGGCACCTCCGCCCCCGCCCGCCACTTTCCGGGCGGATTCACGGGGCGGAAAATTTCTCCGGTGCAAACCTTACAAATCTACCAGATGCGCCGGAAACCTGTCAAGCGGGATTCCGGGCCTAGCGGAACACTCGCGTGACCTTACCGCATTTCCAGGACCTCTTTTTCCTTGCTCGTTGCCAGCGCTTCAAGCTTGCCGGTGAACTCGTCGGTGAGCTCCTGGACTTCCTCGAGCGCGCGCTTTTCGTCGTCCTCGGACATCTTCTTCTCTTTGAGCAGGCGCTTGAATTCCTCGTTCGAGTCGCGCCGGATGTTGCGCACCGCGGTGCGATGGTTCTCCAGCACTTTGTGCAGGTGCTTCACGAGTTCCTTGCGGCGCTCCTCGGTCAGTGGCGGAATCGGCACGCGCAGGATCTTCCCATCGTTCATCGGATTGA
Organism: Terriglobia bacterium; assembly: GCA_020072905.1. Classification (GTDB taxonomy): domain Bacteria; phylum Acidobacteriota; class Terriglobia; order UBA7540; family UBA7540; genus JAIQGB01. Next base: position 3,361 of record JAIQGB010000379.1, read on the forward strand.
GCCCCAGGTCCGAGGCGCGGACCGCCTTGTCAATCGCCCCGAGCAGGCTCGGGTCCCAGGGCTGCACGGTCAGCAGGGAAGGCTCCGGAACACCCAGGGTGGCCACCTGGTTGAGGGGAGTCGGAGTGCCATAATACTCCACTTTGATATGCTCAAGCAGTGATGTGGAGGCGCGTCCGGTGCGCAGCCCCGCCAGTTCGTGCCGAAAGTCCTCCAGCGCTTTCCCCATGCGGGTTTTGGCTTGTGCGATGGTCTCTTTCATCAGACCCGCCTCCTTTGCCGGCGCTTCACGGGGCGACGAGCGAACCCACCTTCTCGCCCCTCACCACGCGCTGCAGGTTGCCGGGGACATTCAGGTTGAACACGACGATGGGCAGGCGGTTGTCCATGCACAGGGAGATCGCCGTCGTATCCATGACGGCCAGCCCGCGCGAGAGAACTTCCAGGTAGGTAATCTGGTCGTACATCTTCGCACCGGGAACCTTCTTCGGATCGGCGTCGAAGACGCCGTCAACCTTGGTGGCCTTCAGGATGACTTCTGCTCTGATTTCCATGGCGCGCAGCGCCGCCGCAGTATCGGTCGAAAAGTAAGGGTTGCCCGTGCCACCGGCCAGTACCACGATGCGGCCTTTCTCCAGATGACGGATGACCCGGCGGCGGATGAACGGCTCGGCGATTTCGCGCATCTCGATGGCGGTTACGACGCGCGTTTGGGAGCCTAACTTCTCAAGCGCGTCCTGAAGGGCCAGGGAGTTGATGATGGTGGCCAGCATCCCCATGTGGTCGGCCACCACGCGGTCGATTCCATGCGCCGAAGCGGCCACGCCGCGGATGAAGTTCCCGCCCCCGAC
>JAIQGB010000380.1 GCA_020072905.1 Terriglobia bacterium
GGGCAGCATCTTCGTAAGCCACGGAGTTGGCGACGAACACATCCAGGAAACCGTTGCGGTCATAATCAAGAAACGTGCAACCGGCGTTGAAGTACGCCGAAGGCTGCAAAAGCCCGGCGGCTGCTGTCACGTCGTTGAATGTGCCGTCCCCGGTGTTGCGGTACAGTACGTTCCTTCCATAATAGGTGACAAAGAGGTCGTCGCGACCGTCGTTGTTGTAGTCGGCTACGCACACGCCCTGACCCCAGCCTGAGCGGACCAGGCCGGCAGCCTGGGTCACGTCGGAGAAAGTCCCGTTCCGATTGTTGCGGTAGAGGTGATTGGTCGGCTCTCGTCCCGCCGCAAACCCCTCCAGCCGCGAACCATTCACGAGGAATATGTCCAGCCAGCCATCGTTGTCGTAATCCAGTAGGGCAACGCCCCCTCCCACCGTTTCGAGGAAGTACCTTTTCTTTTCGACACCGCCGATGATCGTCTCAGCCGTCAAGCCGGCTTGCCGAGCGACGTCTTCATAACGTGGGTAGTAGGTATGTTGCGAGGTGCTCGACGCTGGCTTTGTCTTTGCGGTCTGCGCCTGCATCCGGGACCATGAAGCCGCAGCAAGAAGGGCGATAGATGCGGTCACAACTAACAGCAAGCCAAAAGCCGTGGCGCGCTGGGTTCTCACATCCCGCACCACGGGGGACCCTCCCGAACTTCCGCGGTCCGCGGGGTTTGATTGATAGATCCGCGCGAGGCCCATGAGAACTTCCCGACCTGGATAGGGCTCGTGAGCTGCCACGGCCCTCGGTGCGCAGGGAGACTATGCCACTTCAAAGACAACCTGCTGCAAATAGTTGCCCACCGCGATGACCGACATGGCCACGACCAGAAGGACAAGGGCAATGTAGAGCTTCCGCATCGTCGCGCCGGGTACACCTTTCCACTCCCCTGTACGGACACCCAAGACGTTCGAGACCACCATCATCGTGCCCATGAAAAGCGCGGCGCCCACCGCAACTCCCAGGGGGCCCAAGACCGCCTGACCCATGGTGTAGCCAACCCCCTGACCCACATACCACAAAATCCCGATGGAAGCCCCCAGCAGATACTCGCGACGTAGGCCCGATGCCGACCAATAGTTCTTTAAGGTTTTGTCTCTGACCATCTTGGTTGCGGTCAATATCAGATTGATGGTGAACATGCCAAGGAAAAAGGGCAGTGTGTTGAGGAAACCCCACGCATACAGGGGTACATCGTATTGGTTCAAGGCGAGCGCCTTCATCGATTGCTGGAACTCGAAGGTGAAATAGAACAGGGCATTCGCAAATCCTGACCACAGCACCACGATCACCATGAGCGGGATATTGAGCTTTTTCTGACCGGTGGCCGTTGCCGACTGTCCTTTGACGGCCTCCCGCTGCAAGCCAGCCCAGCCGGAGAGCCCAATTCCCACCACAAGGATGACGCAGCCAATCAGGAGTGTGATGCCATCCAACTTGGTGACCCGGTCCAGGTGCGCACCAAAAAGTGGGACGAGCAGCCCAAAGAGCGAGATGCACCCAATCATGAGTGCATATCCGAGGGCCAGCCCCATGACGGTGGTTCCATAAGTGAAAATCAAGGACCCCGTTCCCTGGATAAGGCCAAAGACGTAGATCATCCCCAGGTCTCTCAACGGGGTCTGACCGTAGATTTCGCCGAAGCGGGGTATGACCAGGAGCAAGGTGGCGGCAGGAAGGAGCACGTACATGAAGAAGGCTCCTACCAACCAGGAGTTTTCCCATCGCCAGGTTCTGGAGAACTTGAGCGGAAGCAAGAAGGAACCCACCCCGAGCCCGCCGAACATGCAAACCAGTGAGCCGATGATGATGGACACGATACACCTCCGTTCAATGCTGGCGCAGACATTGCAACGGCGGACACGCTCGGCCTGCGCCGCAAAAGCAAGTGTGCATTCGCAATCTGTACGTCTCAGTCCTTTGCCGCTGGCCGTGTCCACGGCGCAACCAGTGCTTTCCGTGCTTGCCGCGGCTCCAAACGTATGAGCAGAGGATAGTCGCGCACCAAGATGCCGTCGAAGTCCACGTCCAGGCGGTCTTGCTGGAATACCAGCTCCTGTTCTTCGCCGTTGAACAGCTCATATCCGAGGGCACGGCGCGCCGAGAATCCCCGCACCCGCACATCGCAAAGCACTGCCTCCGACTCGTCTCCGCTGCGGAGGGGCCTCCACAAGGCCAAAAGCAGGCTACCGGCGCGGTCAGAGAACAACCGACTTTCAATCTCCTCAGACTGTGAGGCCGGATTCACGTCGAGGGCTCCATCTTTCCGCACCGGCTCCATGCCATCCATCAGAGTACAGAGAGTGCGAAGGACATAGTAAGAGTAATCGGGCTGCACGTCCGGCTGGCCGGGCCAGAAGAAGGGCTGCCACGCCGGCCGCAGAAGGGAAACTGTCTCATTCCAGAAGACCGGAACGCGGAGCGCGCTGTGAAGCACCAGCGACCGCGCCATGTATTTCGCAGACACCAGAGCGGTGCTGCGCATGGCATGAATCGCATACGCACCGGCCTCGTTTGCTTGGAACGTCCCGCGGAACCCGCGCTTGTGCGCCAACTCTTGAAGATAGCGGACCGCGTCCTCGTACCGGATGAGTCCGGGATCTGCCCAGGGATGGCGCGGGCGGTCCAGCGCCTCCGGTGGCTCAGTGAGTTGATAGGGGTGCCACGATATCACATCGACGAGCGGAGCTAACCCCGTGGCGAGCGCCGCGTCGATCCAGTCCACCGCCAAGGGGCAGGGGCCGCAGAGGATGATCTTGGCACGCTTCGACTCCTCACGAATTACCCGCACCGCGGGCAGCGCGAACTCGGCATACTCCCTGGCCGCTCTCTCGAAGTCACCCGACTTTCCAGGTTCGTACGCGTCCTGGTTGTAGTATTCGTTGAACACCTCAAAGTAAGAAACAAAACCCCCAAACTCTCGGACCATGAAGCGCACGTAATCACAAAATGCCTTGACCTGAACTTCCCGCGACGCGGATGCGTAGAGCGGGTGCTCCGGGGGACCCAACGTCAACGTGATCGTGACTCCGTTCTGCGCTGCCTCCCGCAGGACTGCTTTTGTGTAAGGGTCGATCCGATACACACCTTGAGCCCGCTCCACGTGAGGCCAGATGAGCGGTGTCAAATAATAGCTGACCCGGATCCACTTCACCCCGAGGTCGTAGGTCATGGGCCAGAGGTGGCGCTGCCGGTCCTCGTCGAACCAGAAAAGGTGTGAACGCCGCGAGACCGCAACCGTCCCTCCCGCGGCAATTGAAGCAACATTCCTGCCCCGAATATCAAGCACGCGAACCTCCGCCAGTTCGATATCCTCGGGGCTGGAAATCCACACCTCACGCGCCTCGACCGGTTGAAACTCGCGCACGAGGGCTCGCGATTCTGCTTCACTACTGTGACCATCGATCTCTTCAGGTTGATAGATAGCCGGAGCCGTATTTGTTGCCCTTGCCTGAGGAGGGGAGGTATGGCCCTCTTGTCGATATACCGTCGTCCAGGTCCCGGTCTCATCCGGTTGGTCACGATCCCACCGCTCCCAACGATGGATCGCGATCGTGATTCCCGCCGGAAGTCCGCGCCCCGGCGGCGGTATAAGCACAACCGATTGAACGACCGTGACGGAAGGCAGCAGAACTCGGACGTGCGCTCGCGCAGTGGCAGGGTTACCGTCCGGACGACCTGCAAACCCGATCGTTGAGGGATTCTCATCAATGAAGAAAACCGGGGCGCGCGGCTCTAATTCCGGGGCCGTAGAGCTGGGAAGGCGCGTCGTGGTGAGACCGATGTAGTTGGACCGAATTTCCCGCGACTTCTTGGGCACAACCTTCTGTCGTGCCCGGCTGTTTCCTTGCTGCAAGGGAAGGTCTGGAAAATACGTGGGGCTTACCGAGAGCACATCATAGGGCCCGAAGGCATAGACTTCAGAACCGTTCACCCTCGCTTGGACAGGCCAGCCGGCCTGTCGAGGACTCTGACCCCCGGCAGCCAGCGCGCATGCGTACACAAGCACACCGCATGTCGCCAGAACCTGCCGGATTCCGTTCGAGCTCAGCTTTGGCATCCAGCAACGGAGAAGATGAACTGGACCACATCCCCCCGCATGTGACCAAGGCATCTTGTGCGTTCTCCACCTCACCAGATCACCTTCTTTGAGGGCACGAAGCCTTCGTCGCCGGCCTTCAACCCTCCAATTGCCACGTACCGCCCCTCGATGCGGATGTCCGCCTTCTCGCGGCCAACGGCAGCACTGACTTCACCCAATGTCACCCATTCGGGCATACGCACCGCGACTCTTCCTGGTGTTCGCGCGCCCGTCGACGGCGAGCTTTGCGACGCCGAAATCGAGGATCTTCGCGCGCGAGCCGCCCGCCACCGACGCGTCGGGCACGAGCATGATGTTGTCGGGCTTGAGGTCGCGGTGCACGAC
>JAIQGB010000381.1 GCA_020072905.1 Terriglobia bacterium
AGGCTCGCGGCCTGAGGAAATTGCGCAAGCCAAGGCGGCGAGCGAGCAAGCCAAGGCGCATCTGGAAGAAATGCTCGCCGGCTCCCGGCCGCAGGAACTTGCCGCGTCGGAAGCGGCGCTGCGCCGCGCCCAGGCGGAAACGGAGCGAGCCAAGCTGGACATGGACCGTTACGCGGGGCTCTACAAGAAGGAAATCGTTTCCGCCCAGCAAAACGACGCCATTCGCACCGCGTACGAGACGGCGCTGCAGAGGCAACGCGAGGCGGAAGAGCAGTTCAAGCTGGTGCGCGAAGGCCCGCGCCAGGAGCAAATCGAGCAAGCACACGCTGCCTATCTGCAGGCCCAGGAGCGCTACGAACTGGTTCGCAAAGGCCCCCGGAAAGAAACCATCGAGCAAGCCCGGGCCCGCGCCGAACAGGTCCGGCAGGCGCTGGCCGTCGCGGAGACGCGGCTCGGCTACGCCACGCTTTCCTCGCCACTCAGCGGGACTGTTCTTTCCAAGAACATCGAGCCGGGTGAGTACGTAGCGGCGGGCACGCCCGTTGTGACCGTCGGCGACCTCGAACACCCTTGGCTGCGCGCTTATATCAACGAAACCGATCTCGGGCGGGTGAAAGTCGGCCAGCGCGTGCGCGTGACTACCGACACGTTTCCCGGCAAGGCTTACGAAGGTCACGTCTCCTTCATCTCCTCGCAGGCCGAGTTCACGCCCAAGAGCGTTCAGACCGAGAAAGAGCGGGTCAAGCTTGTCTATCGCATCAAGGTGGAGGTTGCCAACCCCAAGATGGAGCTGAAGCCCGGCATGCCCGCCGACGCCGAGATTCTGTTCGAGGAAGGAGCCAAGTGATGGCGGCCATTCGCATGGCGGGACTGACCAAGAGCTTCGGCGACCTGCGCGCCATCGATGGCCTCACGCTCGACGTCGAAGAGGGTGAAATCTTCGCGCTCGTGGGACCGGACGGCGCCGGCAAGACCACCACGATGCGCCTGTTGGCCGCCATCCTCGACCCCACCTCGGGCGATGCCTGGGTGGCCGGGCATCACATCGTCAAGGAGGCGGAAGCGGCCAAGGAAGATATCGGCTACATGAGCCAGCGGTTCGGCCTTTACACCGATCTCACGGTGATTGAGAACATCGAGTTCTACGCGGACATCTACGGCGTGCCGCGGCGGGGCCGTCAGGAAAAAATCAACCGCTTGCTCGCCTTCAGCAACCTGACGCCGTTCAAGCAGCGCCTGGCGGGTAACCTTTCTGGCGGCATGAAACAAAAGTTGGGGCTCGCGTGCGCACTGATCCACACCCCGAAAGTCCTCTTTCTCGACGAGCCGACGAACGGAGTCGATCCCTCCTCGCGCCGCGACTTCTGGCGCATCCTCTATCAGCTCCTGCGCGAGAGGGTGACCATCTTCGTTTCCACGGCCTATCTCGACGAGGCCGAGCGCGCCAACCGCATTGGCCTGATGGACCACGGCAAGCTGCTCGCCGTCGGCACGCCCGAGGAAGTAAAGCGGCTCATGCGGGGAACAATCCTGGAAATCCGGACCGCCGAGGCCCGTCGCGCGACGGCTGTACTGCGAGCCACTCTTCCTCCCGGGTCGGTCAGCCTGTTCGGCGACCGCGTGCACGTGGTCACAGAGGATGTGCAAGGCGCGGGCGATCGAGTTCGGGAGGCTCTCGCCGGGTCCGGAATTGAAACGAGCGAGCTCCGTCCCATCGAGCCGACGCTGGAAGATGTCTTCGTCTCGGTCCTGGGAAGCAGCGCGGCGGCGACGAGCAGAACATAGCCCATGATCAACCCACAGAACAATAAGGCCGTCGTGGTGAAAGACCTGGAGCGGCGATTCGGGAAGTTCGTGGCCGTGAATCGCGTGAGCTTTGACGTCGCCAAAGGTGAGATCTTCGGCTTCCTCGGGCCGAACGGCGCGGGCAAATCCACGACGATCCGAATGCTTTGCGGGATCCTGGCACCAACCTCGGGTTCAGGAACCGTGGCGGGTTTCGATGTGCGTACCGAGGCCGAGAAGATCAAGGCGCACATCGGGTATATGAGCCAGAAATTCTCGCTCTACGAAGATCTCACGGTGGAAGAGAACATCGACTTCTACAGCGGCATTTATCGCATCCCGCCGGAGAGGAAGCGGGAGCGCAAAGAGTGGGTGCTGGAGATGGCAGGGCTCCGCGAGCACCGGCACTCGCCGACCTCCGTCCTTTCCGGCGGCTGGAAGCAGCGCTTGGCGCTGGGGTGCGCGATCCTGCACGAACCTCCGGTAGTTTTCCTCGACGAGCCAACCTCGGGAGTAGATCCCATCAGCCGGCGGCAGTTCTGGGATCTGATCTACGAGCTCGCCGGCCGGGGTGTCACGATATTCGTCACCACGCATTACATGGATGAAGCGGAGTACTGCGATCGCATCGGACTCATCTATCGCGGGGAACTGATCGCTCTCGGTACGCCGGCCAAACTCAAGACCGAACTCATGCAGGAGGATGTGCTGGAGGTGCACTGCGAGCGGCCGCAGGAGGCGATGGAGCAGATTTCGAACCTGCGCGGGATCAAGGAAGTCGCTCTGTTCGGGAAAGGCTTGCACGTGGTGACAGAAGACGGTGCGGCGACGGCTAAGCTGCTCCGCGCAGTTCTCCCGGAGAAGGGCTATGCAGCCCCGCGCGTCGAACCAATCGCCCCTTCGCTCGAGGATGTCTTTGTCTCCTTAATCGAAGCCCGCGACCGCGCTGAAAACAACCAACCGGCGGTGCAAGCATGAAGCCGCGACGCGTTCTCGCCATTGCCCGCAAGGAGTACCTGCAAATCCGGCGCGATCCGCGCAGCCTGGGCATGGCCATTGCGATGCCCATGCTCCTGCTGGTGCTCTTCGGCTACGCCTTGACGCTCGATGTCGATCGCGTGCCGGTCGTCATCTGGGACCAGAGCGAATCTCCTGCCAGCCGCGAGTTGATCAGCCGCTTCGCTGGCTCGCGCTATTTCTCCCTGAAAGGCTACGTTCGGAATTACCGCGAAGTGGAGCGGGGCATCGACTCGGGCCGGACCCTGATGGCGCTCGTGGTGCCGCGAGATTTTGCCGGGCAGGTTGGGTCCGGGCGGCCAGCGGCCGTTCAACTCATCGTAGACGGCAGCGACTCGAACACCGCCACCATTGCGATTGGCTACGCGGAAGGTGTGGTGCAAACCTATTCGCGAGAAATCACTCTGCGCGCGACCCAGGGTCTCGGCGGACGCCCGCTCAATCCGCCCGTGGAGATGCGCCCGCGCGTGTGGTTCAACGCCGATATGGAATCGAAGAACTACATCATCCCCGGCCTCATCCCGGTCATCATGATGGTGATTGCCGCCCTGCTGACCTCGCTTACCATCGCCCGGGAATGGGAACGAGGAACGATGGAGCAACTGATCTCCACTCCCGTCAAGGGGCCGGAGCTCATCTTCGGAAAGCTCGTGCCCTACTTCGTGATCGGCATGTTCGACGTTTTGCTGGCCGTCCTGATGGGTGAATTCGTCTTCCACGTTCCGCTGCGGGGAAGCCTCCTGCTTCTCTTTGTGATGGCGGCGATTTTTCTGGTGGGCGCGCTCTCAATGGGAATGGTGATCAGCATCGTGGCCAAGAACCAGCTCCTGGCCAATCAACTGGCGATGATTCTGACCTTCGTGCCCGCCTTCATCCTTTCCGGGCTCGTTTACGCCATCAGCGTAATGCCCTGGCCCATCCGATTGGTTACCTATCTGGTTCCGGCCAGGTATTTCGTTGCGTTGCTCAAAGGGATCTACCTGAAGGGTGTCGGCTTGAATGTTCTGGCGGGCGAAGCCGCCCTGCTGCTGGTTTTTGCAGCAGCCATGGTGGCGCTCGCCAACTTCCAATTCCGCAAGAAACTGGGGTAACCGTGCTCGAACGAATCTGGCGGATGCTCATTAAGGAATTCATTCAGGTCCTGCGTGACCCGAAGATGAAAGGCGTGCTGCTCGTTATGCCGGTCGCTCAACTCATTGTCTTCGGGTACGCCGTTACGACGGATGTGAGGAATGTGCGGACCGCAGTGTATGACCTCGACAATTCGGTCGCCAGCCGCGAGCTCGTCAGCCGCTTCGCGAGCACTGGATACTTCAAGATCGTTGAGTACGTCGGAACCGATGAGCGGGCCCGCGAACTGCTCGACCGGGGCGACGCGCAGATTGT
>JAIQGB010000382.1:0-1568 GCA_020072905.1 Terriglobia bacterium
CTACGCCTTGGAGGCGGACGCACGGCGCGTGGTGAGCCACGCGAGCGTTCGCGACGCGCTCACCTTCACGTTGAGCGGGCTCTCGAAGATCTCCGCGCTTCCCCAAATGAAGTTGGCCTGGATTGTCGCGAGCGGCCCGGCCGACCTGCTCCAACCCGCGCTCGCGCGCCTCGAGATCATTGCCGACACCTACTTATCCGTCAGCGCGCCGTTGGCGCACGCGCTGCCGGAGATGCTCGAAACCAGGCGCCGTGTGCAGCCCCAAGTCCTTGCGCGCGTGCGGGCCAACCTGCGCTGGCTGGATGAGCGACTCTCCCCCGCAATCCCCCTGACACGACTCAAGGTCGAAGGCGGCTGGTACGCCGTCCTGCGGCTGCCCGCCGTGCGGAGTGACGACGACTGGGCCGTCGAACTGCTCGCGGAGGACGGCGTCCTTGTCCACCCCGGGCACTTCTATGATTTCGGCGCGGAAGGACATCTGGTGATCAGTCTGTTGCCGCCCCCGGAGGTTTTCCAGGAAGGCATCCGAAGATTGCTTGCTCGCATCGCCCGACGCGCCTTGGAGAAACGGAGGTCATCATCATGAAGATGTTGCGTTGGGTCATCTTGGTCGGAGGTCTGCTGGCTTTTTGCGCGTCGGCCTTCGGTGCGGCGCAGAACCCGCGCAAAGTCATCATCGACACGGACCCCGGGGCGGACGATGCCATGGCGATCCTGCTGGCGCTGAATTCCCCGGAACTCGACGTGAAGGCCCTCACCGTGGTCGCCGGGAACGTCGTGGCCGAGCAAGGGCTCGAAAATGCGCTGAAGCTCGTTTCACTTGCCGGGCGATGCGGGATTCCTGTCGCCGTCGGCGCCGCGCAGCCGCTCGTCCAGAAGCTGGTTACGGCAGAATATTTCCACGGGAAGAACGGGCTGGGTAATGTCGAACTTCCTGCGCCGACCTGCCACGCGGACCCGCGCTTTGCGCCCGACCTCATCATTGAACTCGTCCACAATTATCCGCACGAGATCACGCTGGTCCCCGTCGGACCGCTGACCAACATCGCGCTGGCGATTCGTAAGGATCCCTCCATCGTTCCACTGGTCAAGGAAGTGGTTTTGATGGGCGGCTCGATTGCCGGCGGCAACGTTACCGCCGCGGCGGAGGCCAACATCTACAACGATCCGGAGGCAGCACGAGCCGTGTTCGAGGCGGGTTGGCCGCTGACCATGGTGGGCCTTAATGTCACCGAAAAAACCCCGTTCACCGCTGCCGACCTGAAAGAGCTTGCGAAGACTCATGGCCCTGAGAACGACTGCGCGGTGGGCGTCCTGAGGTTTATGGTGGACCTGGCAGCGAAGCTAGGCGCGGACGGGACCGCCATGCATGACCCTTTGGCCGTGGGCGCGGCTATCGACCGCAGCCTGATTACCACCCAGGACATGCGCGTCGATATCGAGACGCGCGGTGAGTTCACCCGAGGAGAAACCGTGGCGAGCCGGCACAATTCCTCGGACCTCAAGGTCCTGCACGGCGACCGGTACGTCATCGAGGGGATCAAGAAGGTGGAGCCCAACGTTCACGT
>JAIQGB010000382.1:1593-5768 GCA_020072905.1 Terriglobia bacterium
GGCCGTCGCGTCGGACGCGCGGCGGTTTATTCAGCTCTTCATCGCACGGATTGCCGGGAAATAGCAGCTCTGCGAGCAAGAATTCAAGTCCGGCAAGCGAAACGGGAAACTTGAAACTGGAAACTCGGCATTCGTCACTTGTCACTCGTCACTGCCATCCCGGCTATCGCGAGGCGCAAGAAGCAGCGCGCTTTCTGATGCGGCAATGGGCGGCGCCGCCTCGCGTGGGGATCGTGCTGGGTTCGGGTTTGGGCGAGGTCGCGAACGGGCTCCGCGATGCGAAGAAGATTGCCTACAAGTCGATCCCGCATTTTCCGCAGCCTACGGTTCACGGCCACGCGGCCACGCTGCATCTGGGCCGCTGGGGAGAAGTTCCCGTTGCCATCCTGCGGGGGCGCGTGCACCTTTACGAAGGCTTCGCGCCGGCCGAGGTGGTCTTCCCGGTGAGAGTTCTTGTTCTGGCAGGTGTCAAAACGCTTGTGCTCACTTGCGCCGCGGGCGGAATCGCACGGCGTGCGACGCCAGGCAGTTTCATGATTCTTTCCGATCATCTGAATTTCCAGGGCCAGAATCCCTTGGTGGGGCCGCACGACGAGCGCTGGGGACCCAGGTTCCCGGACATGACGGAGGCATACGACGCCGACTTGCGCCGACTGGCGCTCCGCGCGGCACGAGCCCGGCGCCTGAAGTGCTTCGAAGGTGTCTACGCGGCGATGCTGGGGCCGAACTACGAGACCCCGGCGGAGATTCGCGCCTTGCAGCGGTTGGGCGCCGATGCTGTGGGGATGTCCACGGTGCCGGAAGCGATCGCGGCTCGCCAGATGGGCGTGCGCGTGCTGGCCATCGCCACGATTACCAACCGTGCCGCGGGCTTGGCGCGGAGGCCACTCGCTCACCAGGAAGTGATGGCAATGGGGCGGAGTGCAGCCCGGAATCTTGTCGGGCTGTTGGACGCGGTCTTGCCGCAGATGGCTTGAGGGCGCAGCGCAACTCACAGCACTCTTGAACTCCTCAGTGTTTTTTCCCGGGGACCTTCGGTTTGTTGGCTTCTTCTTTCTGCTTGACCATCTTCTGGGCCATCCCCCGCACGACATCGGCGACGTTCTTGTTGATCATCAGGCCTTTCAGGTCGCGTTCGTTCAAGCGGTTGAGGATCGGCAGGCCGACATCAATTGGGGTGCGGGGGTTGTTCAGCAGCGAGCGAATGACCGAATAGCTCTTCATGAACTTGCGGTTGATGGCGATCAGCCGCAGCACTTCCTCCGTCACGTTTTTCATGGACGCGATGTTCTCGATTTCCGTGTCCGAAAGCTTGGGTGACTGAAGGACGGCGCGGGCGACGATTTTGTTCGAGTCGCGGATCAAGATCAGCCGCTCTTCCTGGTTGCCAGTGAGGGCCGCCTTGATTTTCTCCGCGGCGGTCATGCGGTTGATGCGCTGCAGCAAGGTTTCGCGTTCCTGAGTTCTCTCCTCGCCCGGCCCCGCCTCGAGGGGAGTGGGCGCCGGCGCGACCAGGTTCGCTTCCCGCTCGAGGTCGGCCGTCATCTTCACCCATTCGCGCAGATCCTCGGGCAGGGCGATGTTCGAAAGCAGTGCTTCGGCGATTTCCGGGCGGCCGGTGATAAGGTGGTTCGACGCAAAGTCCAGGACCTCGAGGGGGGTGGCAGGATTGGAGAGCACCTGAATCAGTTCCTCGGCCTTCCAAGTTTGCAGCGTGTAGAACGCCGTATTGCGCGTGGTATCGTCCTTGTCGGCGGCGAGGAAGACGAGAATCTCGATCTTCTCGTCGAGGGGCAGGGAAAGCGTGCCTTCGGCGCCTTTGCGCCGGATGACTTCCGGGGCCTTGCCCTCGCGCAGGGAATCGATCAGGCGGGCAGAAATAGTGTATCCCTCAGGGAGAATTTCTCCTCAAGTCATTGCGCGTCAAGTGAACCGACTTGACTTCGCCCCGGCGTCCCAGGGGCTTCAGGGTTTCGCCATTCAGCGTCAGGATAATGCCCTGGGCGTTGCCGGTAGTGACATCGAAGGATTCCTTGGCCTTGAGCGTCTCAATCTCGCTGGGACCGAGGACGCGCTGCAGGGCGGTCTTGCCGTCGGCGTCCACGGCCACCCAGGCCCGCTCCGTGGCGGCGACTTGGAGGACGAGCCCGCCACTCGCCTCGGGAAGCGTCGCAACATTCTGTTGCGCGGTCGCCGCCCCGGCGGTCGAACTGGACGGCGTGCCGACCTCCGTTCCGGCGCCGCCGAGGTCCTGGCTTGGGGCGGAAGTCTGCTCGCCGACTGTTGGCGCGGGTGCCGGGGCCGCTTCACTGCTTGCGCCGGGAGCGGCCGTCGCGCTCGTCCCTGCCGGGGCGGCTGCGGGTGCCGGGACGCTCGGGGTCGGTTTGACGTTGCCGGCGGTCGCCTCGGAAAGGTGCCGCGTGTAGCGATAGACGGCGTAGCCGCCGGTCAGCAGCAAAATCGCCAGCAGCACGGCGACCACCGGGCCACGCGAAGTGCGCTGCCGTGTGTCCGCTCGGCTTGCGGTCAGGCGAGTCAGGTCAAAATCCGACTTGGGCTTCGCGACGAGTTGGTACTCTGCCAGGACGCGTTCCTCATCCAGGCCCAGGTATCGGGCGTAGGTTCGAATGAAGCTGCGGGTAAAGATGCCGCCCGGCAACTTCTCGAAATCTTCCATTTCAAGGCAGTTTAGGAAGCGGACACTGATTTTTGTTGCGACGGAGATCTCCTCCAGCGCGACGCCGCGCATTTCTCGCTCGCGCCGGAGGTTCTCGCCAAAGGAAGCCATCGGATTGCTCTCGCAGACTCGCCGAAGGGAACCCAGCGTGATGATATTTCCGCGGGCCGAGGACTGTCAAATGATTTCAAAGGAGTTAGTTCTCTTCCGGCGGCGCGAGTGGGGAATCCTTTCCGCGTCCCGCGTAAAATCGCGAAACGCCAAAAAGTTGTTGAAAAGACTGAGCCGATAGTTTACAAGTGAATGACCTCGAACGAGCAGGTGCAGGCCGGACAACCCATGGATCCGCAAGAAGAGATTGCTGAGCTGAAACGGCAAATCGAGCGACTCTCCCTCTTCCACGAAATCGGGAAGTCACTGGCCTCCACGCTTGACCTGCAAAAAATCCTCCAGACCGTCATGGAAAAAATAAGCGACCTGCTGCAGCCCGATACGTGGTCGCTGCTGATGCTGGACGAGGCTACCAACGAGCTGTACTTCGAAATCGCCATCGGCGCCGGAGCTGACCGGCTCAAGGACGTGCGGCTCAAGGTCGGCGAAGGGATCGCGGGCTGGGTGGCGCAGAACGGCGAACCGGTCCTCGTCGAGGACGTGAAGCGCGACCCGCATTTCACCTCGCGCATCGATGAGCTGACTCAGATGGACACGCGCTCCGTGGTCTGCGTGCCCATCAAGGGCAGGGAAAAAATCCTCGGAGTCATCGAGCTGGTCAACTGCCTGGGCCGGGAGAGCTTTCGGAAGGCCGACATCCCCATCCTCAAAAGCCTTGCCGACTATGCCGCGATTGCTCTGGAGAACGCCCGGTACATCCAGCGCATCCACGAGCTGACGATCACCGACGACTGCACGGCGCTTTACAACGCCCGGCATCTGAACTTCGTGCTGGACGCCGAGATCTACCGTTCCACACGTTACGGCTACGAGTTTTCCGTCATCTTCCTCGACCTTGACCATTTCAAACAGGTCAATGACACCCACGGCCACCTCGTGGGCTCGAAGCTCCTCTGGATGATCGGCGATCTCATCAAAGGCCACCTCCGCCTGATCGATTACGCCTTCCGTTACGGCGGGGACGAGTTCGTGATCCTCCTCCCGCAGACCTCCAAGCAGAACGCTCTAATGGTGGTCCGCCGCCTTAAAACCCTGCTCAACTCCAAGACCTTTTTTGCCGACGAGGGCCTGAATATCACCGTGACGGCCAGCTTCGGCGTGGCCTCCTTCCCTGCCGACGGCCGCTCCCGCCGCGAACTTCTGCGCATGGCCGATGAGGCCATGTACCTCGTCAAAAACACCACCCGCAACAGCATTGCGCTGGCCGGCGAAGGCATCCGGGCCTAGCGCGCGTCATCACTGCCGCCACAATCCCCACTCAATATGCCAGGGCGCGTTGCAGGCGGCCCGCGCAGCCTGCAGCCGATGGCAAGGCCGCGGCACGACT
>JAIQGB010000383.1 GCA_020072905.1 Terriglobia bacterium
GTGCGCCGTCTCGCGCTGCGTCTCGCTGTCGTGGGGCAGGAACTCATGCAACGGCGGATCGAGCGTGCGGATGGTCACCGGGTGACCCTTCATCGCGCGGAAAATGCCGACGAAATCGTCACGCCAGGGGAGTGTCTGACAGGCTTGGCGTCGAACGACTAGGCGTATCGAGGGACGGTGTTCTGTGCGCCGCGGAGGAAATCTCTCACCCGGAGTCGCAGGCGGGCGAGCGCCGCAGAATGAAGCTGGGAAACTCGCGACTCATCGATCCTCAGCCGCTTTCCGATTTCTTTCATGGTGAGTTCCTGTCGATAGTAGAGCCGCACGATTTGTCGCTCCCGCTCGGGGATCCGGGCGAGAGCTCGGCCGAGGATTTCCCTCTGCTCCCGCCGATAACAGGAATCGAATTGATGCCCGTTGTTGTCAGCGACCAGCGAGTCTTGGTGGGCCGGCCCCCGTCCCTTCATTCCCACCGTTCCCAGGGGTCTTAGCCAATCCATGCCCACCGTCTGCAGTTCACGCGCTGCGCGGTACCACGCCTCCAGACTCATTCCGAGCCCCGCGGCCAATTCCGCGTCACTCGGCGGACGGCCCAGCTCCATCTCGAGCTGGCGATAAACCTTCTCGGCCTTGCGGTTTTTCTTGCGCATATCGCGGGAGGCAGTGTCCAGGGTGCGCAGGCCGTCCAGAATGGCGCCGCGAATCCGATGCCGGGCGTACTGGTCAAGCGTCACGTGCCTCCGGCCATCGAATTTGCGGATGGCATCCACAAGCCCAATAGCGCCGCTGCTCACCAGGTCGTCAAGTTCGACGTGGAGAGGCAGGCGCTCACGCATCTGGTACGCGACGCGTTTCACTAGGGGCAGCAGGGTGAGTACAAGTTGATTATCCCGGGCGGCGAGTTGCTCGGTCGCTGCGGGGCTACGCGGGCGGGCGTGGGGCCCGAACGATGGAATGGGTCTCGGCCTGAGACGTTCCGGATACCTCGGTGCGGGCCCGAAGGGAACCGGGTGAAGCGCGCCTGGGAACGGCTTTCCTGGAACTACGACTTGCGTTGCCATGGAGAAACCTCACGCTGCGGAAGTCGCGACACTCTCCCCGGCGCCGCACCTTGCGATGCCCCTGCGGCTCGCTGTGTTGGGTTGGGGGGCGGTCGCGCTCTGAAGGGGCAGCGCCTGCCTTACGAGCCCGCGCTCAGGTGACGCTCCCGGCGAACCGACCGCTGAATCCGTGTCGCGCTCCTCCTTTGAGCAAACCGCTTGCCAGCGAGCCAGTGAATCCCATCGCCGACTCCGATGAAGGCAAGCGATGTGGCCTTACGAGCTAGGCGAGCGGGGTGCATTCACCACAGGCTTGTGTGAGCAGGGAAGAGGCCTCGAAGGGAGAGTGAACCCGTCCGTTCCGTGAGGACAAATGCCAGAGAATGAATCGATTAGGGAAGTCTGCGACTCCCCTTCCCGAGGCGAGGTTGGGACACACTTGGGAACCCCTCTCTCCTGACGAGATTTGCCGCCAAACCCAGCAACGGGAATCTAAGCCCTACACGTGAGCGTCCGGGATCCCGGTAGCGCGCAGGGCCTTGTGCCGACTGCCCCCGAGTCCCAAAATGGGAATGCCGTGCGAAGATCGGAACGAGCGAACTCGCGGCGGCGGCTTCCCTGTTGCGGCGATGAACGCTCCTCTTCCGCAGTCTAGGCGGCTGGCCGCGAGTTGCGGGCGTGAGGTTTCAGCGGTGGACTACGCGGCTAGCCGCGCCTTTCGTGTCGCCCTCCGAGGCATTCAACTCGCTGAGGGGAAAAGCCTGGGCTTGCCGTCGAGGCTCTGCTGCCCTTGCTTTTGGCGAGCCTTTGAGGCGAGGCTAGGGCGGTTGAGCCAAAGGCCCATTTTGGGATGCGAGTTCCAAATCGGGAAAGCGCCGGATTCTTCAAGGATGGCCGCACGGTTCTCTGGCGACTCCACACCCCCGCATTCGACCGGCGCGGGGGATACGGAGAGTGTGAGGGTCGGCGAAGTCGATGCTCGACGCTCATGGGCTTCCTTCAACCGCGCGATTAACTCCCATCTGCGGTAGCGCAAAAAGCGAAGCCAAAAACTGATTCAGCGCAAAGGCGAGGGGGTTTTTGAGGATGGAGCCCGCGGTGTACCTATACTGAAATTTGAGCTTCCCGAAAGACTGAATTGAAAAGACGCGCTGAGCGGGGCATCTCGTACATGCCCCGACGGATCAGCGTGAAGCAAGGGCGGGTCCGGATACTGCGTATTTCTTTGCCGTCTGCCTGATGCGATGGGGCTGTCGCCGACAGACTTCCCTCGCAGAGAAACAGAAGGAAACCGGACCGCGGTGGTGGGTGGCGCCATGGAGCAATGCGGCGGCCACTGAGCAACGGCTCGTAGTTCCGGGGCGGAGGCTTGGCCTCGGGCTCGGGGGCCTTGCACGGCGGGCGTTCACGGGCCGGAACAGCGCGTGTGTGCTTCCACAGGTTCTCCTGAGTTTCACGTAACTCTAAATGGCGCAGATCTTCCATCCCAGCACCAATACTCTTTCTCGCCTGAGTCTCTACGGTGCCGTTTTCATTGCGGGGCTGTTGGGGTACGCCGTTTACGAAGTGAACCAGTCTCCATACTTAACGGGGGCGAATGTGGCGCTCCAGCAGCCGGTTCCGTTCAGCCACAAGCACCACGTCACGGAGCTGGGGATCGACTGCCGCTATTGCCACACCTCCGTGGAGACGTCTTCGTTCGCCGGCGTCCCGCCTCAGCACACCTGCATGAGTTGTCATTCGCAGATCTGGACCAACGCGGCGATGCTCGAGCCCGTGCGGGCGGGCTACCAATCCAATCGGTCGCTCGAGTGGGCGCGGGTGAACGCGCTGCCGGACTTTGCCTATTTCGACCACAGCATTCATGTGAACAAGGGAATTGGTTGCACGACGTGCCACGGGCCGATCGGCGAGATGCCGCTCACTTGGCGTGCGCAGACTCTCTATATGCGCTGGTGTCTCGATTGTCATCGTCACCCCGAGCGTTTTGTGCGGCGGCGTGAGGAGGTCTTTCGTGCGGATTACGTTCCGCCTTCAAACCAGTTGGAACTCGGGCGTGCGCTCGTGAAGGCATACAAGATCAAGGACGCAAAACAACTTACGGACTGCTACACGTGCCACCGTTAGGAAACGTAGGGGCGATGCTTGCATCGCGCTCACCGGGCGGGGCAAGCCCCGCCCCTACAAGATTGAATAACAGAGACTGATGGCGACTACGAACAAGCCGACCAACCGAATCGACCTCGCATCCATCCGAGCACGTGCGGAGAGCGAGGCCGGCAAGCGCTTCTGGCGCAGCCTGGAAGAGCTGGCGGAGACGCCGGAGTACCAGGCACACCTTGCCCACGAATTCCCGCACGACCCTGCTAAAGAACCCGGCGCGATGAATCGGCGGGACGCTCTGAAGCTGATGGCCGCCTCCGCTGCGCTGGCGGGCTTGACGGCGTGCACGAAGCTGCCGCCGGAGAAAATTGTTCCCTACTCGCAGCAGCCGCCGGAAGAGTTCATTCCCGGCAAGCCTCTCTTCTATGCCACCGCCATGACGCTCGGCGGGGTCGCGACGGGCCTGCTCGTGGAAAGCCACATGGGCCGGCCCACCAAGGTGGAAGGGAACCCCAGCCATCCGGGTAGCCTCGGCGCCGCGGACGCTTTCGCTCAGGCGTCGGTGTTGACGCTTTACGATCCCGACCGCTCGCAGGCCGTGGTTTCGATCGGCCGCATCAGTGACTGGAGCGCGTTCCTGGTGGCGATGGAGCAGCATCGCGCGAGGCTCGCGGCGCAGAAGGGCGCCGGACTCCGGATCCTCACCGAAACGGTCACTTCACCGACTTTGGCCAGCCAGATCCGCTCGCTGCTGTCTCAATTTCCTGCCGCGCGGTGGCATCAATACGAACCGGTCAGCCGGGACGCGGCGCGGGAGGGCGCGCGGCTTGCCTTCGGCGAATCCGTGAACACCGTGTACCGCTTGGATCAAGCGGATGTGGTCGTGGCTTTGGACTCGGATTTCCTTTGTTCCGGACCGGGCAGCCTCCATTACGCGCGCGATTTTGCCGACCGCCGCCGCATGCCCGACGAGAAAGCGGCGATGAATCGCCTGTATGCGGTCGAGAGCACGCCCAGCAACACGGGCGCGATGGCAGATCATCGCCTGCGCCTGCACGCGGTGCAGATCGAAGCTTTCGCACGCGCCCTGGCCTCAGCCTTGGGAGTCCAAAGCGTCAGCGCAGGAAGGGAGTCCGGAATTCCCTCCGACTGGATTCCTGCGCTCGCGCGTGACCTTGAAAAGCATCGCGGCGCATCCATCGTGATTGCCGGCGATCAGCAAACACCGGTCGTTCATGCGCTCGCGCACGCCATGAACCAGCTCCTCGGCAATGTGGGGAGGACGGTGATCTATACGGACCCTCTCGAAGCCGAGCCGGTCATCGAGAGGGAGTCTCTCCGCGCGCTTGTGGACGATATGAGGGCGGGACGCGTCGACACCCTGGTGGTGTTAGGTGGTAATCCCCTCTACGACGCGCCGGCGGATCTTCAATTCGGCGAAAGCTTCCTGAAGGTGGGAACACGAATCCACCTGGGGCTCTACTACGACGAGACGGCCAACTTCTGCCATTGGCATATTCCCGAAACCCATTACCTCGAGTCGTGGAGCGATGCTCGGGCCTACGATGGAACCGTGAGCATTATTCAACCTCTGATAGCCCCGCTTTATAACGGTCGCTCCGCTCACGAACTCTTGTCCGTGCTTCTGGGGCGGCCAGGCGAGACCGCTCACACCAGCGTCAAGGAGTATTGGCGTGCCCAGCACCCCGGCGCGGATTTCGAGGCGTTCTGGCAAACGTCGCTTCACGACGGCGTTGTGGCCGACTCCGCCTTGCCCGCGAAGAAAGTCAGTTTGAAGGCGGACTTTGCCGCCATCGTCTCGAGCTCGGCGCCAAGCGCGCGAGGGCAAGGAAGACTGGAGATCATCTTCCGCCCCGACCCCACGGTCTGGGACGGCCGCTTTGCCAACAACGGCTGGCTGCAGGAACTTCCCAAGCCGTTCACCAAGCTCACCTGGGACAACGCCGCTCTGGTGAGCGTGGCGACGGCACAGCGACTCGGCTTGAGCAGCGAGGAAGTGATCAAGCTCCGCTACAGAGGAAAAGAGGTCAGTGCTCCGGTGTGGGTCATGCCGGGCCATCCCGACGAAGCTGTGACCTTACATCTCGGCTATGGCCGCGACCGCGCCGGCCGCGTCGGCAGCGGCATCGGCTTTAACGCCTTCGCGCTGCGGCATTCTGATCGGCCGTGGTTCGACAGCGGTCTTGAGATCGAGAAGACCGGCGATCGATATATCCTGGCGAGAACCCAGCACCACAGCATCATTGAAAGCAGCGGTCAGAAGCCCAAAGAAGAAGAAAGCGTGGAAGCTTTCCGCCGCGACGTGATCCGCGTGGGCACGCTCGAGGAATACCGCCACAAACGGGAATTCGCGCAGGACCCCGAAGAGTACACCAGCAAGGCGCTTTCCCTCTATCCCGGTTTCAAGGACGAGGGCTATGCCTGGGGAATGTCCGTTGACCTGAATAGTTGCATCGGCTGCAACGCCTGCGTGGTGGCCTGCAAGTCGGAAAACAACAGTCCTGTCGTCGGCAAGACCGAAGTACATGTCGGCCGCGAGATGGATTGGATTCGCATCGACACTTACTACCGGGGCGACCTGGAGAATCCCGAGGCTTACAACCAACCCGTGTTCTGCATGCATTGTGAGAACGCGCCGTGTGAAGGTGTCTGCCCGGTGGGCGCGACGGTCCACAGCCCCGAAGGCCTGAACGAGATGATCTACAACCGCTGCGTGGGGACGCGCTACTGCTCGAACAACTGTCCCTACAAGGTGCGGCGGTTCAACTTCCGGCTGTATTCCGACTGGACGACGCCGAGCCTTTTCGGATTGCGCAATCCCAACGTGACCGTCCGCAGCCGCGGTGTGATGGAAAAATGCACGTACTGCGTCCAGCGGATCAACGCTGTAAAGATCCGGGCAGAGGAAGAAGATCGCGAGGTTCGCGACGGCGAAATTCAGACGGCCTGCCAGCAGTCGTGCCCGGCGCAGGCGATCGTCTTCGGCAACATTAACGATCCCAAGAGCCGGGTCTCGAAGCTCAAGGCACAAAATCGGACTTACGGGATGCTGAGAGAACTCAACACCCGGCCGCGCACGACGTATCTGGCGCGGTTGCGGAATCCCAAC
>JAIQGB010000384.1 GCA_020072905.1 Terriglobia bacterium
GGCTGCGCAAACTCTGCGTCGCGATGGGCAACACCGGCGACACACGCTTTGTCCCGAAGCTCAAGGAACTCGCCGCGCATCCCGACCCCGTCGTCCGCGAGCACGCCGCGTGGGCCTTGAAACGGATTACGCGCCAGGATTGACTTTGGGAAGCTTGCCCTCGGGGAGCATGGGGAGCGAACGCAGGCGGATGCTCGTGGCGGCGAAGATGGCGTTGCCGATGGCGGGGGCGAGACCGACGAGCGGTGTTTCGCCGGCGCCGGCGGAAGGTTGATCCTTGCGGTCGACGAGGACTACTTCGATTGGCGGGACGTCGCTGAAGCGCGGGACGCGGTAGAGGGAGAAAAGGTTGTTGAGGACGCGGCCGTTCTCAAAATCAATGGCCTCGAAGAGCGCGCCGCCCAGGCCCATGACGTTCGCGCCGGCAATCTGATTCTTGAGCCCGTCGGGATTGACGACCGCGCCACAATCGAAGGCGGTGACGACGCGCACGACGCGCACGCTTCCCGTGGCGCGATCCAGGGTGACCTCCGCGCAGGTGGCGACGTAGCCGCCCTTTTCGAAGCCGCCGCCGATTCCGAATCCGCGGCCCGAAGAAGACTTTGCGCCGCCCCAGCCGATTTGTTTGGCCGCAGCTTGAAAGACCGCTCGCAGGCGATCGTCCTTCAAGTTCTTCAGGCGAAATTCGAGCGGATCCATCTTCAATTGATGTGCCACATCGTCCATGTGCGATTCGCGCGCGAAGTGATTGGCGGTGGCGGCAAGCGCGCGGTAGGACCCCTGGCGCAAGGGCGAGTCGACGGGATGAAACTCAATGCGCTGGCTGCCGACCTCATAGGGGGTGCGAATTCCCGCTCCGCCGGAATTGTAGTTGTGAAATTCCCAGGCGGTGAGCGTCCCATCAGCATGCGCGCCGCTGCGCACTTCGATCACTCCCGCCGGGCGAAAGTATGCCCAAGTGAATTCCTCTTCACGAGTCCAGACGAGTTTGACGGGCCGGCCTGCGGCCTTGGCGAGGCGCGCCGCCTCGATGGCCGCGTCACCCGTGTGCTTGCCCCCAAAACCCGCGCCGGTGTCCGGCATGATGACGCGCACGCGGTCGAGCGGAAGGCGGAACGCCTCCACCAATTCGTCACGCACGCCGAAGGGCCGCTGCGTCCCCGTCCACACGGTGAGCTTGCCGTCCCGCCACTCCGCGACGGCGGCGCGCGGCTCAAGGGGGGCGTGGGCGATATATTCGACGGTGTAAGTTGCCTCCAGCCGATGGTCGGCGGAAGAAAGCGCGCTCGCGAGCGAGCCAGTCTCCTGCCGGTCCTCACTCGGCCGCGCATTTTTCTTCAGGTAATCAAACAACTCGCGACGGGGAATCTGCGGGACCGGTTTCCACTCTGCCTTGAGGGCGGCGACCGCTCGAGTCGCTTCCGGCTCGCTTTTCGCCGCCACGCCCACGAAGTTGCCGTCGCGGACGACGGTGACGCCGGGCATCGCTTCCGCGGCGCGTGCGCCGAGCGAGGTGAGCGCAGCCCCGAATGACGGCGGGCGAAGCACCTTGCCGTGGAGAATTTCGGGTCCCTTCAGGTCCGGCGTGTAGCGATGCTTGCCGGTCACGAAATCGGCCCCATTGACCTTGGAGAGCGATTTGCCGGTCACCTTCCACTCCGTGGGCGGTGTGAGCGGTTCGTCATCGATGACAGCCTTGGCGAGCGCCTGCCCCGTGGCCAGTTCCTTGTATTCAATGCTCCGTCCGCTGGCGGGATCGCTGATTTTCCCGTCCTCAGCTTTCAGCTTGCCCGGCTTCGCATTCCATCGCTTCGCGGCAAGCTCGACGAGCAAATCGCGCGCCGCCGCAGCTACGCGCCGCAGTTGCGGAGACATGGTGGGCGTCGTCCGGCTGCCGAAGGTTCCCATGTCGAACGGCGTCAGGTCGGTATCGCCCATCACCAGACGAATTGAAGCGACGGGGACGCGCAGCTCTTCCGCCACCGCTTGGGCGAGCGAAGTGCGGATGTTCTGGCCCATTTCCACCTTGCCGGTGAAGACTGTCACCTCGCCGCTTTCGCCGACGTGGAGCCATGCGCCAATTTCCTTGGGCAACGACTCTTGCGACCCGCGGCGGCCGCGGCCTGGTTCCTGCCCCGCCAGCCCGCTGCGGCAGACCAAGGCAACGGCCACGCCCGCACCCACGACCCGGAAGAACTCGCGGCGGTCGAGGTCGAAATAATACGCAGGCGGAGAGCGCAGCTCGTACCGCTCGGGCTCGAAGACGAATTCATCGTAGGGCTTCGAAGTCATCAGCCTGATTTTCTCTGCCGTTCCGCGGCGCGGCGAACCGCCGCCACAATCCGCGGATACGTTCCGCAACGGCACAGGTTGCCTTCCATGAAGCGCGCGATCTCCTCATCGCTCGGCTGGGGATGAGTGCGGAGCAGCGCCACCGCCGTCATGATCATGCCCGACGTGCAGTAGCCGCACTGCAAGGCTTCTTCATCAAGAAACGCCTGCTGGACACGGTGCAGGTAACCGCCAGTGGCCAGGCCCTCGATGGTGGTGATTTCCTTTTTCTCGGCGGCACTGACCGGAGTGAGGCAGGAGCGGCGCGGGTTCCCGTTGATGAGGACCGTACAGGCTCCGCACTGGCCTTCGCCACAGCCGTATTTGGTGCCGGTCAAATCGAGCTGATCGCGGAGAACCGTGAGCAGGCTCGTTTCACCTTCGGCCTCGACGGCGAGGCGCTTGCCGTTGATGCGGAGCTCAGTGACCTTGGCCATGACGCGAAATGGCGAAGTCGGGGGCTAAGGTGCCGCTGGAAACCCTGATTATGAGAACGCGCGCCTCCGCTGGTAGGCAAAACTCCTGCCCGCATGCAGCGAGCGCGCGGCGGCGGGCGGTTGCGGCAGGCACGGCGTCGTTCTGGACCCCGCTCCTAGTGTCGTGTAACCGAAGAAAGCGACACACTCGATGGCATGTCGCCCTGAGCCCGTTCGCTTCGCTCAGGATAAACTCCGCGAAGGGTCTCCGTATTCCTTCACTTGGGCAAAATGCGGGGATGCTTCGCTTCGCTCAGCATGACAGCCTGGCCCTGGGATGTCCCACCTATTTCGGTTACGCGACACTGGCCACCGCCCGCGCCGGACGAATTACTTGGCGGAACCGAAGCGCTTCTCGATTGCCGCCCAGTTGACGACGTTCCACCAAGCCGCGATGTATTCGTTGCGGCGGTTTTGATATTTCAGGTAGTAGGCGTGCTCCCAGACGTCGAGGCCCATCACGGGGTACTTGCCTTCCATGACCGGGCTGTCTTGATTCGCCGTCGAGTAGATCTCGAGCTTTCCGCTCTGGCTCACCAGCCACGCCCAGCCGGAGCCGAAGCGGCCCATGGCGGCGGCAGAGAACTTTTCTTTGAAGGTGTCGAAACTGCCGAAGGTGCTCCGGATGGCGTCAGCGAGCTTGCCGGAGGGCTGCCCGCCCGCCTTCGGCCCCATGATCTGCCAGAACATCGAGTGGTTGATGTGGCCGCCGGCGTTGTTGCGCACTGCCGTGCGCACGCTCTCCGGAACGATGGCACAGTTCTTGGCGAGCAATTCTTCCACGCTCTTGGAGGCCAGATCGGGCGCCGATTCCAGGGCCTTGTTGAGGTTGGTGACGTAGGCGTTGTGGTGCTTGCTGTGGTGGATCTCCATCGTCATCTTGTCGATGGAGGGCTCCAGGGCGTCAGAGGGGAATGGCAGGGACGGAAGTGAAAACGGCATGGAACCTCCTCAGGTTTCAAAATTCAATAGGGACGGGACCTTGGCCGGTCCGCCCAGGTTTCTTCAAGAACCACGGCGCAACCAGTGCGCGCCGAGTCATCGATTTCAGGCGACGTTGCCCTCGTTACAATGTGAGAATCTCAGATTAGACCAAGCCCCGCCATCTGTCAAATTGTCCAGAAGCAGCGCGCCCGCGCGCGCCATGCGCGCTGGAGGGGCGTAGCCCCTGCTACAATGGCCCTCGTCGGGGTCTTCCAACCATGGATCTGCTTCTTCGCCCGCTCATGCGGTCCGTCGACCGCCTGAAGATTCTGGCCAACAGCAAGAAGCCTACAGTGCTCCACGCCCCTTACACCGTGGATATGCGGCACATCATGGACCCCAGCTTCCTGGAAAACCCGG
>JAIQGB010000385.1:0-4126 GCA_020072905.1 Terriglobia bacterium
GTGTAAGAGAATTTCACCTCGCCGGTCTCAGCGTTCACGCGGTAGGGCCAGGGCGGATGGTCCTGGTCGCCGGGCGTGATTTTCTTCGCCAGCGTGTCAGCGACGGCGACGGCGGTCTGGAGATACTTCGCGTTGCCGGTGATCTTGTAGAGTGTGATTAGCTCGGCGGCGAGCGACGCGGCCTTGTCAGGCTGCAGAACGTTCTTGCCCGCGCGCATATCGCCGTCGTAGACGCCGGAGTGCAGCTCCATGTTGTACGGATAGAAAAGGTTCGGCCAAAGTGCCGTGGGCTTGGAGAGGCCGTGGGCGATGTAGTAGTCGGCAATGAACTGCATGTTCTCGACGATCGATCGGTCTCCGGTGTAGGCGTAGAGCAGGTTCCACGAGGAGAGCGCCATGGCAAGCTGGTCGCCGCCCAGGCCGCGCGGGTCTTCCCCGGGATCGTCCCAGACCTGGTGCTGCAGGTAGTACTTCACGCCGTTCGGGCACGACTTCATGTTTTTCCAGAAATGCCAAATCTTCAGGATCATGGCGTTGTAGGCTTCGCCGGGGTCCGGCGAGTACCAGGGGACGATCTTTCCTCCGGCGTCCGTCTTGATCGGGTGATAGACGAGCTGCTCCTGCGGCGCCGAAAACCCCCGCGAAACAAGCATTGCCAAAAGCGCCGCGAGCGATGCCGCCAGAATAATTCGCCGTCTCCGTATAATGGCCATGGGCTTTCTCCTTGCATGAATGAATGAAAATTCGCTGACTCGTCGCGGCGAGAGTATAGACCAAACTTGACGGGATGATGACGCGCAGAATGGGTTTCGCGGCGCGAGCGCCAGTGCGTGCCGGAGAATTCGTGGCCGCCGCTCAGCGCGCGGCGAGCTTTTGCTCCAGGCGGGCCTTCACCTCCGGCCACTCGGAAGCGATGAGGCTGTAATAGACGGAGTGGCGCAAGCGGCCGTCGGGCATGATCATGTGATTGCGGAAGGTGCCTTCTTGTATCGCGCCGATACGCAGCAGCGCGGCGCGCGAGCGCTCATTGAGCGAATCGGTCTTGAACTCGACGCGGATGCACTCCAGCGTCTCGAAGGCGTGACGAAGCATCAGGTATTTCGCTTCCGTGTTCGCCGCGGTGCCCTGCCACGCGAGCCCCAGCCAAGTCCAGCCGATCTCCAGGCGACGGTGGGCGCGATCGATGTTGAAGAAGCGCGTGCTGCCGATGGCGCTGCCCGAGGCCAGGTCAATCGTGGCGAAAGGCAGGGCAGCGCCGGTGGCTTGGGTTTCGAGCGCCGCCTCGATAAACGCCCGCATATCGTCCGGCGTGCGCATGGTCTGAGGCATGTACCGCCAGATAGCTTCGTCGAGCCCGGCCTCGACGAGCCCCGCGTGATGCGCCATCGAGAGCGGCTCCAGGCGAATAAATTGACCCTCCAGCGTTACAGGATCAATGGTCATGTGCGCATTTTTGATTATTGCCCTTTGCCTTTTCCGTTCCCGCTATGTCGCGAGCTGCTCCCACAGCGCCCGGTAATAGCGCATGAAGCGGGCCGGCTCGCAGCTCTCCGGAACTTCGGCGAGCGTGTACCGGCCGTATCTCGCCGCGCGCATCAGGCTGAAGAGTTCGCGGTACGGATAGGGCTTGGCGTAATCGGGAAAGCCGGGCAGCACCTTCTCCGGCGGCTGGCCCAGCGCGCCTCCCCACGGTGAAGGGTTCCGCCACAATTCGTTGATGTGGCAATTGCGCAGCCAGGGCTTGAGGAGCTCGAAGTACTCCTTCACTGATCCGTCCACCACGTCCGTGTCGTTGGAGTTCCAGCAGATGCCCACGGCGGGATGATTCGCCACTTCCATGATGCGGTGAATGTAAGGAGGGTTCTCGGTTCCCTCGCCGTGGACTTCCACCCAGATCTCGACTCCCTGGCCGCGCGCCGCGTCGCCACACTTTTGGAGCGCCTGGCCGATCTGCTCGAGCGTCTTCTCCTTGGGCACATCCTTCACGAAGCCGTTGGGCCGCACCTTCACGCCCAGGCAGCGAAGCTCGTGCGCCAGCTCGCACCAGCGGCGGGTTTCTTCGATATTCTTCTCGACCAGCGCGGCTTGGGAGTAGTGGAATTCACAGGTCGTGCCCAGGCTGAGCAGACGCACGCGCGAGCCTTCAAAGCGCTTGCGGACTTCCGCGCGCTGCTCTTTGCCGAGCGAGAGTTCGACGCCGTGCTTGTGCGTGGTGCGCAGCTCTGCGGCTTCAAAGCCCGCGGCCTCGCAGTTCTTGATGATCGTGTCGATGTCCCAATTCTTCCCCAGCTCGTACGTCACCATTCCCAGCTTGAAGGGCGGGACGGAGCTCTGCGAGGAAGCGGCATTCGCCTCGCTCACCGGCTTCGTGCTCGCCGCCGGCGCACCGAGCGATCCCGCGCCTGCGACTCCCAGGATTCCGGTTTTGATGAACGCTCGCCTGGTGTTCTCTGCCATAAGTCCGCCTCCTTCAAGAAATGATGGCGTTGCGATTCAAAAAGGAATGCTATTCTACCGCCAACTCGTCGGTACAAGAAGTGATGTCTGGAAGGAAAAACTCCCGCCCCCAGAGGTGCATCATGCAACGTCGCCAGTTCTTCAAGACCCTAGGAGGTTCCGCCGCCGTGGGAGCTCTCGGCGCGGGCGGTATTCTTCCTTCCTCGCCTGCCCAGGCCGGCGAGAACAATTTCGCGGAAGTCCCCGCCGTCAATCCCGGCGACCTGGAAGCGTACTTCACGGAAGAAAAGCTCCGGCGCGCGATAGACACCACAGGTTCTCTGAGCGGAATGAAGTTCGAAGTGGTCGCCTACAACTTTCCGAGCTGGCATCCGAGCCCGTACATGGAAAAGATCTTTGGCAAGGGCTGGACGGAATACGAACCGCTCAAGAATTCAAGACCGCTCTATCCCGGCCACCTCTTCCCCAAGTATCCGCTGTGGGGCTATTTCAACGAGGCCGACCCCGCGTGGGCGGAGCGGGAAATCGAGACCGCCGCCGAATTCGGCATCGACGTTTGGATGATCGACTGGTACTGGCACAGCGGAACGATGTTCTATCACGAGCAGCTCGAGGACGGCTTCCTCAAGGCGCGGAACCGCTCCAAGTTGAAATTCGCGTTGATGTGGGCCAACCATCACTGGAACAACGTTTACCCGGCGCGCTCGGTCGGCGAGGCCGCGACGCTCCTGCCTCAGCTCCACAGCGAAGAGGACACGCTCCGGGCCGTCGACTACTGCATCGAGCACTACTTCCCTCAGCCCAACTACTGGCGCATCGATGGGCGGCCTGTCTTCGCCATCTTCGACCTCAACCTTTTGCTGGAGACGTTTTCCAAGGACCAATTGAGACGCGTCTTCGAAAAGGTGCGCGAACGCGTCGCGGGTGCAGGGCTCGGCGACTTGCACCTCCAGGCCAGCCATGTTTACGGCGGGCACGAGGCCGAACTCAAGAGCTTGGGCTTTGACAGCGCCACGCTCTATCACACCTTCGGATGGACTTATGGCGGGAAACCGGCGGGAGGCCGAACGCCTTACGGTGAGGCGGCTGTGCACACGATTGAATCCTGGAAGGAGACGGCCGCCAAGCTGAGCGTTCCTTTCTTTCCGGATTGTCCGGTCGGGTGGGACGACAGCCCGCGGTTCGGCGCGAGCGCTCACATGGTGACGCAACGGACTCCCGACCAATACGAACGATTGCTGCGCGCGGCGCAGTTTTTCGCGGCGGCGAGCGAGGCGAAACCCCGGATCGTTTTCCTTTCCGCGTGGAATGAGTGGACCGAAGACCACGTCCTGCTGCCGGACACGGTCTTCGGCTACAGTTACCTCGACACGGTTCGAAGGGTCTTTGGCAGGTGACCTCAGCGCAGAGGGTGGGATGCAGGGCTGGCCGCCGGCGTGCTGCTTGGTCCGGCGGATTTTCGGGCGAAATGCGGAGCGAATATCCCGGTCACAGTCAGCAGGAATGTCAGGATCATCAGGAGATCGATGAACGTGATCGCGCTTTTGGGCCGCCGTATACTTCGTCCAACGAGAGGCAGTCCGGATCTTCAGTGAGGCAGTTCGGTTGCCAGATCGATGCCCAGAACGAAGTTTGCTGGAGGACGGCCGTGGAGGGGCCGTCCGGCGCG
>JAIQGB010000385.1:4132-4584 GCA_020072905.1 Terriglobia bacterium
TGGGGGGGAAGGTCAGCGCGCCGGACGGACTGTGGCGGAAATTGGTGCAGAAGAGTGCTTGGCCTTGCTTTCCTTGCGGGTCAGCCTCGGGCCCACCATTCCGACCAGGATCAGTATGATGGCCATGATGATCAGAAAATCGACAACCGAAAACCCTTTATCGCTGCGCTTCATGGGTCCTCCTTATTCCGAACCCGGGAACGTACAATGCACGGGAGATGCCAAAAGCCATGGCCAACGGCAGGCCTCGGCGCACTTGTAACAGCTTGAATTCCAGGGAGTTAACAGAAGCCGTCGGAAAGGCGCGGGTTCTATCGGAAGGGCCGGGGTCCAATCGACAAAGTTTGTCAACGCCCGATGGACGCACCTCTGCTAACTCGAAAGTACTGGGAGGCAGACGCTCCGCTCGCATCCGACTTATAATGAAAACGCCCGGCGTCGAGGACGCGCGA
>JAIQGB010000018.1 GCA_020072905.1 Terriglobia bacterium
GCTCGCGTTCGAGAGATCGCTTTCATCGGCGAAGGTCCCGGTCCGCAGATACGCAACCAGCGCGATACCCAGCGGGACCAGCATGATCCCAGCGGTAATCGCTCCAGAAAACATCAGATAGTGATTGGGCGAGCGCAGCAAAAGAAATGCGGTGTACAGCGCGTCCACGGAGTAGTGCCAGATCAGCGTGGCGAGAATGCCGAAGCGCAGCATGATAAGCCCGATGATGATTCCGCCCATTCCCACTTCCAGACCGCGAATGAAAAACGGCTGATTGGGATAGGCCGAGTGGAGAAAGCCCCAAATGAAGGCCGCCAGCACCAGTGCTGCCGGCTTCGAGCGCAAAATGCGGTTCAGGAAGGGAATCGAAAAAGCTCGAAACTGCAGCTCCTCGGAAACCGCGGGGAGGAAGCCGATGAAGAGCACCCAGACCCAGGGAATCTTCGTGCTGAGCAGGTCCGAATAGTTCACGTCGGACGGCGCCCACGCCCCCAGTTTGTTGGCGGCGAGATAGAAGATCGTTTGGTAGGCGAAGAAGAAGAATGTCAGGCCAATCCCCACCGCGTTGGCCAGAAAGAAGGAGCGCGAGCGAAGTCCTTGCCAGGAGAAAGACCGCCGCAAGGACATCAGCCGGGGGTAGCCGGCGCGATAGACGGGTTCGGAACCCGCTGTGAGGAAGAACACCCACGCCCCGACGCCGAGGGCGGCGAGCAGGCTTTGCTGGAGATACCCGGCGATGAAACTCGAGTAGGAATCAGTGGTCGCGTAGCCGAACTCCGCCATGGGATAGTTATTCAACTGTCCAAGGAAATAGAGGCCCGTGGCCACAAAGCCCAGCACCAGGGAGAGCTTGACGGGGACGTCGCGGTCGCGGAGCCGGCGCACGAGGATAATCAGCATCGCCGCGGTCAGCAGCACGAAGAGAACTTCGTCCACGAGCTGTGCCGAGTTGTTGCGCGAGCGGAGCTTCTGGTAATCGCGCGACCACTGCTCGGGGATCTTGACGAACTCGCGGTAGCTGGCCACCTGGTCCCCGTCCACTTCGACTGTCACACGCCAGCTCCCGTCGCCCAAGTCGACGCTCTTCTGCTTCCAGGTGAAATCGTGGTC
Organism: Terriglobia bacterium; assembly: GCA_020072905.1. Lineage (GTDB taxonomy): Bacteria > Acidobacteriota > Terriglobia > UBA7540 > UBA7540 > JAIQGB01. The sequence goes on from JAIQGB010000018.1 coordinate 1,111, forward strand.
GGTGCGCGCCGGGCGTTTCTGGCTCTCGCCCTCGACGAATTCCAGGTCCGCAGAATCGCGCTTCATCACTTCGTGCAGGAACTGCTCGGCAATCTTGCGCGCGGCCGCGGCGTCCAGGTTGGCACCCGGCGCCGCCTCCGGGATCTCGTGATCGAAACCCGTGACCTCTCCCGCCGGACTGATCTCAACTCGGAACTCCTCCTGTTGCTGAGGGCGGAACCAGCGATGCTCCCATCGCCAGAGGCGAATGGGGCCGCGCGTCAGCTTGTTCATGCGCTCGAGGCCTTGAGTCCGCTCCAGGTAAACCTTGGCGGCATCGTCATAGTCGAAGATGGCGGCGTGCCGGTAGCCTTCCACACGAATGCCGCGCTCGGCGAGAAACTTTTGCGCGATGGGCGCGGAATCGTCGCGGTTCACGCGGAATTCGATGGCCGCCTCGGGAAATGCCCGCCAGAAATACTTGGCGCCGATCCCCAGCGAGATGACGGCCACCAGCGCGGCGATGCCGAGAGTTTTGCGGTCGGAGGAGGTCAGTTTGATGGGCATACGATCCTCATAACAACGCCGAAGGCGAAGGGATTATATCAGCGAGGAACAGCCAGTTGGCAGTCGCCGGTGTCCTTGGTCAACTCCGGCTTCGAGCGAATCAACCTCCGGCTTTGAGGCTTTTGGCCATGACCCAGGCGGCCCGGCTGTTGGCATAGTATCCCTCGACCTTCTCCACTTTGGTGTAACCGCGGGTCTGATAGAAGCGCTGGGCGACCAGATTGTCCTCGGCTGTCTCGAGGTAGATCACTTCGACCTTTTGCTCTCGAGCCCATTCTTCCGCGGCGTCCATCAGAATGCGGCCGACGCCCCGGCGGCGATACTCCGCTCGAACGTCGATGGTCACGATGTGGGCTGCACGTAGCCCGGCGCGATCAGCGATCAGAAAGCCAACGATCTGACCGCCTTCCTCGGCAATCCAGGTTCGCGACCCACGCCCCGCGATAAAGCCGGCTAGCTCACCCTTGCCGTACGAGACTCCTGGAGGGAAGCAGGCTTGGTCGATCTCATAAAGCGTATCGAGGTCCGAGCGACGAAAGGCTCGCAAGTGCATAGCAGGCAAGACAGGTTGACGTTCTGCACGAAAGCGCGGCCGGTTCAGGTCCGCCAGCCGTCACTCTCTGTTCGCCGTCGGAGAGAGTAGTCCGGTTTCGCGGAACCAGGCCTCCGTACGGCGCATGCCTTCATCCAGCCTGACCCGCAACCGGTGGCCCAGCTTCTCCTCAATGTGGGATTGCTTGTAGACGGCCCTGCCCACCAGAAAGCCCAAGGCATTGGGAGGGACGCGGGTTGTCTCGCCCCGCCAGGCCGCGGCGAGATTCCGGTAGTGCACCCAAAGCTTGGCTGCCCAGAGCGGGACGGAGCGAATGCCGTCTTTTCCAGCCATGCGTGCGTACGCGCCGAAGAACTCCCGCCACGTTGTGGCGCCATCGTTGACGATGAAGGCGTCTCCGACCGCGCGGTCGTCCTCCGCAACGAGGAGAATTGCATCCACGAGGTTGTCGATGTAGGCGTAATTGAGCAACCCCCGCCCGCCGTTCACGAAGAACATCTTTCCCTTCCTGACCCGCTTGAGCGGCACAACGCTCCAGTGTGTGGAACCCGGACCGTAGACTCCGGAAGGACGCAGAATCACCGAGGGCAGCCCTGCCTCGCGATGGTATCGCCAGACGGTGTTTTCCGCGTCGAGCTTGGTGTCGCAGTAAGGGTCGCCACAGTGCCGGCGCGGGCTGCTGTCCAGGATCTCACCAGCCGTAGGCAGTCCGAAGACCGCGATGCTCGACAGGTGCACGAAACGCTCGACTCGCGCGGCGCTCGAAGCGCGGGCGAGGTTTTCAGTTCCGCTCACATTTGATCGCTCAAAGACGGCGCGGACCGGGACAGAAGAGACTTGGGCGGCAGCGTGAATCACCACCGAACAACCCTGGACAGCGCGCTCGAGCGATCCGTAATCGGCTATGTCGCCCGGGACCAGTTCCACGCCGAGTTTTGCGAGGGGTTCGGCCTTCGCAGGGTTTCGCACGAGGGCGCGGACGCGAGCCCCCTTCTCAGAGTGGAGACGCCGGACCAGGTGGTCGCCGATGAAACCTGTGGCGCCTGTCACCAGGATTTTGGACTCGGTGAGGTTCATGCGCTTCCGGAGGTGGCTACTCGGCCTTTCCCCCACGCCCGGGTCCTTGCAATGCCCCGCCTGGTCTTAGCCTGCCTCTACTCGACTACTTCCAACAGCCGGTCGACATCAGCCTCGTTGTTGTACAAGTAAGGCGAAACGCGGATCATCCCGTGGCGCAGGCTGACGGCAACTTGATTCGCCCGCAGCTTCCGGTGAAGCTCTGTCGTGGCGTCCTGCGAGTCGGCTTGGAAGGCGAGGATCGTCGAGCGGTGCTCGGGCCGGGCCGCATCGGAGAGCCGATATCCCCGGCGCCTCAGCCCTTCGCCAAGCCGGCCGAGCAGGCGGCCGCAGTGTTCGTAGACCGTTGAGACGCCGGCACGCTCGACATACTCGAGCGAAGCATCAAGTGCCGAAAGGTTGATGAAGTTGGATGTCTCGGGCACGTCGAAGATTTTCGCCGCGCGCGGCAACGTGAACTCGTCCGTGGGGAGCGCGTCGAAATCCTCGCTGCCCTCGACGGCCAGCCAGTTGATGACCGGCAGATCGAGCCGGTCCTGGATGTCCCTGCGCAAATAGGCAAATCCGGTTCCGTACGGGCCGAGCAACCACTTGTAGGCAGCGACGGCCAGGACGTCCACCGGGATATCCCCGACGTTCAGCGGGAGCGCCCCAACCCCCTGCGTCCCGTCCACGACCAGGAGAGCATTATGGCGGTGTGCAAGGTCGCCAAAGGCGGTGAGATCAATTCTCGCCCCGCTTGTGTAACTGACCCAATCCACAGCGAGAACGCGCGTGCGGGAGTTGAGCACGGGGGCGACTTCCTCCGGGGCGACGTGATGGCCCGCGGGCTTGACCACGTGCACGCACACGCCCAGGCGCCGGAGGTGCAGCCACGTAAACAGATTGGACGGGAAGTTGCGGCTGGTGACGACTACCTCGTCGCCAGCCTTCAGGCCGAGCCCGGCAGCCACGATGCCGATGCCGTGCGTGGCGCTGTTGGTGAGCGCGATTTCCCTCTCATCCGCCCCGATCAGCGCGGCAAACCGCTTCCGCACGCGGTCCGGCAAGTCGAAATACTCCGCCGGGTTCAACCGGTCCGGATAGCACTTCGTTTGAATGGCGCCCTGAACCCGCGCCTCCGTGAGGCGGGGGAACGGCCCCTGGTACGCGCAGTCCAGGTAGACCGTCGGCGCAAAATCCTGAAAGTCCTGCCGGAAGTCCTTCATGGCGGAGCCAGCAGTCTACAGCCTGAGGCGCGAAAAAGACAAGATTCCGAAGCCGACGCAGAGTTCGCAATTTCGCTCATCGGCCGAGAAAGCGCTTGAGCAGCGAAGGAGACGCAGCCGCCGCCGTTCCAATCGGGGTGCAGGCGAGGAAGAGCTCGACATCGGCAAAGGGGAGAGGCGCGGTCACGCGCCGCAAATAGTTGACTTCACGAAGTGCGGCCCAGGATTCGAGACAATGCAGGCACCGGGCCATGTGTTCCTCGGCGGGGGACTTCTCGTACCACGTCCTCTGTCCGTCAAGAATGCGGATGAGCACTCGGCGCGACGGGCAATCTTCGCGACGTGCAGCGCGCGCCCGGCGGAGGATCTCAAGCCATGCGGACGGCCACGGGCAGGCGTCAATCTCGAGATCGAAGGCGGCTCCATAGTTCTTCTCGACCTGCTCCAGCGGTTTTCGTATGGCCGCAGACGGGAGCAACAGAATCCGCTCCAGCGTTGCGTCCGAATATCCAGCCAGCTTGAACAACACGATTTCCTTCTGCACGAGCGGCAGGTCCTTTAGCAGGGCTTCGACAGACTCCAGGGTCGGAGCCGGGACTGGCGCGGTATCCAGAGAAGGACCGAGCGTCGATGCTCCCAGGTTCAGATAGAAAGCTCGCAGATCCGCCAGAAACTCGCGCTCGGCCTGGTGGTCGAGGCCTCGCAGCCGGTCGCAATTGTTCGCACACAGGGAGCGGAGGGCATCCGCCCAGAGCGCCGCCTGCGCCTTCCGAGCGCGTCCGGGCAAGTAGAAGTCATCCAGCGCCCGCACGATGGGCGTGTACCGGGCCAGGAAGGCTTTCCACGCGGCGCGATCGCCCGCCTCGCATCCTGGCAGGATTCTCTGGAAGGTGTGGAATTTTGGTGACATGCCCCGACTTGCGGTCGTCGTTCCAGCTTCTTCAACTCGACATCAGCAGCTTGCAGGCTTCCCGCCGGGGAACGCCTAACCGGTATGCACGCCAAGCCCCGAGGCCACCCCGCCGGCCCCGCGATCCCAGCTACTTTCTTTCGGCTTCCAGAATACTCTCGGCCAGATGCGCCACGATGAGATCCGCGGTCTCGCTGACCACCGCTGCGAGAGTCGGAGGATTATAAGGACGGTGGACACTGTCCTGCCAGATCGGTTCACCGTGGATACCATTCAGATAGACTTCCGAGCGGACGGACTTCAGCCGCCGCGAGTCGAAGCACGTACCCCGCAGGACGGCATCCGCTTCCTTGCGATCGCCCACGACGCGCAATCGGCGGCCCTTCGCCAGATCTTCGATCAATTTCTCCCCCAGTGAATTATCCATGCGCTCCACGTATATCTTCTGTACCCGCACGAGTCTTCGCGCATCCATGATGCTGGCGTTTCGAGGGCCACGCAGGGAAGGTGCCGGAGCCGGGCCAAGAGTCGGCCGCTTCTGTTCCTGCTGCGGTTGTGGCTGGTCTCCCTCCTTCGTCGCCTGGTCGTCTTGGGGCCGCGCCATGGCGCCGGAGAGGAGGAACAGGGCGAGAACGATGTACTTCGCTTTCATGGGGCGTCTCCGAAAAGACTCGGACGTGCTCGGTCCGGGAGAACTCGAGCCCAACCCCGCTCCGCAACGCTCACTCCAACTTGCGAGGTTTTATCAGGGCCGATGTCCGAAGTGCCCGCCCCCTGGGCTCGACGGCTGCCTGCCGCACCGCTCTTCACGCTGTCCGGCGGCCTGCACGGCACTCACTGTCGGGCCTGATACTCTCTCAATGACCGTTGGCGGTCCGCCAAATCCTGGCTCTCGTCCTTCTGACGCTCGCGGAGCTCGCGCTTATCTCTCGCCAACTGGTGTTTCATCTGGATGCGTGTGGCGCCAGGTACGCGCGGGTCCTTCATCATTTGCTTCTGATACTTTTCCTTCATTTTGAGCGCCTGCTTTTCCGCTTTGTGGCGCACTTTCATCTGTTGCTTTTCGAACTTGGAGTTCTGGGCCACAAGCCGAGGCGGCGAGACGCAGATCCAGATGAGTCCGGCCATCAACGCAACGAGGATTCTTCGCATTGAACCTCCCGCTCCATCACACCGCAATGCGCGCAAGTGCCAACGCGGTCTCGCCTGCTTGCGAAACCCTCCCGCGAGCATCCCTCTGGGGCCGAATATAAGCTACATCGCGGGTTTTGTAAAACACAATCCTGGCCGCACCGGGAACGCCCCTCGCCGAACCCATCTTCCCTCCACTTCCGAAGCACATCCTTGTTGAAGGCGCCTCTATGCCCGAGGAGGACAACCAGCGGGTTCACTCGGTCCCCCGGGGCGCCGTCCCGCGGGGCCTTATTCGAGACTTCCGACGGCAACTTTACACTTTGGCTAATCCCCGGCGCGAGACCAGGTAGGCCATGATGAAGGGATCGATATCGCCGTCCAGCACGCGGTCGGCGTCACCCATCTCGAATTTAGTGCGCACGTCCTTCACCAGGCGGTAAGGGTGCAGCACGTAAGAACGGATCTGGCTGCCAAAGCCAATCTCCATTTTGGAGTCTTCCAGCTTCTGGGTCGCCTCACGTCGCTTCAGGAGTTCGAGTTCATAGAGTTTCGAGCGCAGGACCTTCATCGCCATCTCCTTGTTGCGATGCTGGGAGCGCTCGTTCTGGCACTGCGCGACCGTATTGGTGGGGATGTGGGTAATGCGCACGGCGCTGTCAGTGGTATTGACGTGCTGCCCTCCCTTCCCCGTCGAGCGGTAGGTCTCGATGCGCAGGTCGTCAGGCTTGATCTCGATGGTGATGGTGTCATCAATCTCGGGGCTGACGAAGACCGACGCAAACGAGGTGTGGCGCCGGGCGGCGGCGTCGAAGGGCGAGATTCGCACTAGGCGGTGCACACCGATCTCCGAACTCAGGAGTCCGTAAGCGTAATCGCCCGCCGCCGTAAAGGTGGCCGATTTCAGGCCGGCTTCTTCGCCCGCCTGGTAATCCATCAGCGTGAACTTGAAGCCATGACGCTCGGCCCAACGGCGGTACATGCGCAGCAGCATTTCCGCCCAGTCCTGCGACTCCGTTCCCCCGGCACCCGGATGGATGGTGACGATGGCGTTCAAGCGGTCGTGTTCGCCCGACAACAGCGTGGCGAGCTCCAGGCGGTCGACTTCCGCGCGCAACGCGTCCAGTTCGCTGCGCAATTCGCCGCTGACTTCCTCCCCCTCGCGGGCGAGCTCGAAATAGGCCTCCAAATCAGCGATCCGGCGCGCCAGGCAGTCGTCCGCCTCAGCCTGCTCTTCGAGTCGCTTGCGGTGGGTGAGGATTCTCTGTGAGGCTTCGGCGTCCTGCCAGAAGCCGGGCTGGGCTATCTGCTTCTCCAGGACTTCGAGTTCGCGGCGTCGGGCAGGGGCGTCAAAGAAAACTCCGCAGTTCATGGGTGCGCTGTCTCAGACTTTCAAAATCCCTTTGCAGTTCTTCAATCATGGAATCTCCCGGAGGCAAGGGTGGGATTTCACCTCCCTACCGGTGCCTCCTTATCCTTATCTTCGATTTGCCGATCATCACCGCAGCCAACGCGACACAGAACCATGCGAAGACGTCGCCGTGCGCCGTGTAAAACGTCCGCTCCGACAAGTAGTCAAACCGCCCTTCAAGCACCACTTGCTCGTGCCGAGGCAGGCGCGAGATGATGCGTCCGTAGGGGTCGATCACCGAGGTGATGCCGTCGTTCGTATCCCGCAACAGGTAGCGGCGATTCTCGATGGCCCGCAATCTCGCCATCTCCAGGTGCTGGAAGGCCGCCGCGGAATCCCCGAACCAAGCATCGTTCGAGATGTTGACGAGCACGCCCGGCCCCTCGGGAACCACGCGTCGCACGAGTTGCGGGAAGATCGCCTCGTAACAAATGAAGAGACCCAGCCCGCCATCCCGAGTCTGCGCCGCGCGATAGCTTGTGCCGGGAACAAAGTTCCCCGCTTCGTAGGTGATCTTACCGACCAGACTCGGAAAGGCCCAAGCCGGCACGTACTCTCCAAACGGCACCAGATGAATCTTATCATAGGCGAGCACCACCCGACCCGCGGGATCGAGCACCATGGCGCTGTTCTTGGGCTGGGTCCCTGCCGGGTCAGCGTAATTCACGCTCCCCACGACAACGTACGCTCGCGCTTCGCGCGCCATGCGCTCCACAGCGGAGCGGAAGATGGGGTCGCGCTCGAAATAGAACGGCGCCGGATTCTCCGGCCAGATGATGAGCGGGGTCGAGACCGAGTTCCCTGCCCTGCGGACGCTCGCGATGCTGAGGTCCACAAGATTGTTCAAACGCGCCGGATCCCGCCAAGGAGCCCATTGGGCGACAACCGCTTCATCCATCGAAACATCAGGCTGGACGAGAAAGGCGGCCCGGCTGCCCGGTGCCAGCGGCCGGGGTGAGAGGATGAGGTCCGCCCCGAGCAGCAGCACACACCAGCCGGCCAGCGCGAGGCGCGGGGCACTCCTTCGCGGCTCGAGCCAGACCCAGGCGAGCACGGCACTCGTGGTCGCCGCAAGGAAGGAGAGGCCATATACGGCTGTCACCGAGGCCACTTGCCGGAGGCCGCTCGCCTGGACAGCGTACCCAAGGAGGTTCCATGGGACGCCCGTAATCAGGTAGGTCCGGGCAATCTCCATCGCTACCCAAAGGAGCGGGCACAAGAGGAGTGTACGGTTCGGCGAGCCGCCCGCCGCCCAGGCGAGGACGAGTGCGAAGCCGCCAAAAAAGACGGCAAACACCACGACGAACAACGCCAGGACGCCGTAGGCCAACAGCGGGGAGAGCCCTCCGTGGCGCTCCATTACGGTCACGAACCAGTAGCAACTCCCCGTCAGGTAGACGGCTCCCGCGACATAGCCCCAAAGAAAAGCGTGTCCCGGGCGACGCTCGCCGGCGAGCACCACAAACAGCGGCGCACACGCAAACCACACGAGCAGATGCCAGCCAAGCAGCGGAAAGCAGGCGAAAAGCATGAACCCGCTCAGAGCGCTGGCAGCGAGACGGAAACGGAACGATTGGAGTGGCCGGGAAGCTGGTTGAGACGTTGCGCTTGTGCTCAAGGAGTGGTCTAGGGTTGTCAGTTGTTAGTTGTCAGTTTTGGTTGTGAGCTGTTCGCTGTCGGCGACCCATCATCTTTCACCTTCAAGCAGGAATCGACCGGACCTCCGGGCTTCGGTCCTCGAACAGCAGTCGTCAGTGCTTGATGAACGGCTTGAACCCCTCTTTGGCAATTCGATTTTGAACCTTCTGGGCGTCCTCGCGCGTGGCAAAGGGTCCGACCTGCACGCGATAAAGGTTGTCTTTGGCCTCGGAATACTCGGGCCTGACCACAAACACTGCGAACCCGCGCGACTTGAGCTCTTTGACGAGCTTCTCCGCGTCCTGCTTGTCCCGCGAGGCGGCCACCTGCACGGTGTAACCCGCCTCAACGTCCCGGACGCGCGCCCTCCGAGCCGGCACGGAATGTGTCGCGGCCCGAGCGCTGGTTCGGGAACTCGGCACGGACTGGGCTGGCGGCGCGGCCCTGCCGCCAGCGGGTTTCTGCTCCGCCGCGGACTCTGTGAGTGAAGGCTGCGGCGCCGTTCCCCGAGGGTTGATAGGCGCAGTTTCGTTGCCCGTGGTCTGAACGGTTTCGAGCGGTGCATTCACCGTGGGGGGAATAGCGCCCGAAGGCGTCACCTGCTCGGTCGGGCCGGCGGATCGGGACATCCGCTCGTTATAGCCGACCAGGAAGCCAAGTGAGAAAAAGACGGCACAGGCGGCCACGCCTACCAGAAACACCAGAATCAGGTAGCGGGCCGAGAGCCCCCTCTCATCCTGCTTCCGTTCACCGAGGCCAACCATGGGTCTCCTTCAACCGCCGTCGGCGAAAAACCGAGCGCCTTTCCGGTTTGGCGCCCTACTTCGTCGCCGGGCCGGGCGCCGAGATGCCCACGGCTCTCCCCAATAGTGAGGACATGAGCTCGATGGGCAACGGAAAAACGATCGTCGTATTCTTCTCCGTCCCGATCTCGGTCAGCGTTTGGAGATAACGCAGGGTGATCGCCACCGGTTCGCGGCTGATGTTCCCTGCCGCCATGGCGAGTTTTTCCGACGCCTGATATTCGCCGTCAGCGTGAATGATCTTGGCGCGGCGCTCGCGCTCCGCTTCGGCTTGGCGGGCGATCGCGCGCTGCATTTCCTGGGGCAAATCCACTTGCTTGATCTGCACTTGCGTTACCTTGATTCCCCAGGGCTCCGTCTGCTCGTCGATGATGGTTTGCAGGCGCTGGTTGAGCTTTTCCCGCTGCGAAAGCATGTCGTCCAGCTCCACCTCGCCCAGCACGGAGCGCAAGGCCGTGGAGGCGAGTTGTTCGACGGCGTAGCGGTAGTTCCTCAGCTCGATCAGCGCTTTTTGAGCGGTGATCACACGGTACCAGAGCACCGCGCTGACCTTCATCGAGACGTTGTCCCGCGAGATGACGTCCTGCGGCGGCACGTCCCAAGTTTCGATCTGGAGCGAGATGCGGTACATACGGTCGATCGGCCAGAGGATGAGGATCAGCCCCGGCCCCTTGTCCGTGGCCAGGACGCGCCCCAGGCGGAGGACGACCGCCTTCTCCCATTCATTCAGGATGTTGATGCACTTGATGATCCAGACCAGGAAGATGAAAAAGGCGACGATGAGCGGTGTTCCTATGCTGTCCATGGTGAACTCCTTTGCCCAATCTCTCGCGCGGATTGGTGGCAGTCTCCGCGCCGACGTTTATTCGGAATCGGTCAACGAAAACCGAAACAAAGGCTGGCGGGAAGCCAGTCCTCCCTTCAGTCTATCGAGATTCGGCGACCGGCTCAACCTCCAAAGTCAAGCCCGCAATTTTCCGCACGCGGATGCGGCCGCCCCGGGGAATTTTCGTCGTGGCGTGGGCGTCCCAGATCTCGCCGCGGACCAAGACCTTCCCCATCGGATCGAGATCGGTCTGGGCGATGCCGGTGGAATCGATCATGGCGGCCTCGCCGGTGACCGCCTTGCGTCGCTTCGCAGCGACGGCCAGCCGCAGCAAAATAATGGTAATCGCCGCCAGCGGGAGGGTCACGCCGAGGGCCGTCGACAGGCGAATCCGCGCCTCCGGCCACGGCGAGTCAACAAGAATCAGCGCGCCGATGACCATGGCCAGAATTCCTCCGGCCGCCAGGGCGCCATGGGAGGTAATCTTGACCTCCAGGGCAAACAGCACGAGCGCCAGCAGGATGAGGATGACGCCGAGCGTATTGATGGGAAGCAGATTGAAGGCAAACAGGGCCAGAACGATAGCCACGGCTCCCACCACTCCCGGCGCGATGAGCCCGGGATGGGTGAATTCAACGTACAGGCACGCCACGCCCAGTGCCCCCAGCAGAAAGGCGATATTCGGGTCGGCAATCCAGGAAAAGAGCCGCTCGCGCCGAGTCATCACGTGCGGCACGAGGGCGGCGCCCGCCAGGTGCAGCGTGATGGTCGTATCGTTGACGCGCTTGATAGTTCGCCCCTCGAGCTGGGCAAGGACATCCTGGGGCGTGGACGCGATGGCGTCGATAAGATGGTCTTCGAGCGCTTCCTTTTCCGTGAACGACCGGCTCTGGCGAACACCCTCCTCGGCGAGCTTGGCGTTCCGGCCGCGCTTGTCGGCGATGCTGCGGATATAGGATGCTGCGTCGTTCTCGATCTTCTCCTCCATCGTCTTGCCAATCTGCACGCCGCCGATGACGACCGGGTGCGCGGCGCCGGAGGTCGTTCCGGGCGCCATGACCGCGGCGTCTCCCGCAAGCAGGATGAAAAATCCCGCCGATGCGGCGCTGGCCCCGCTGGGCGCGACGTAGGTGATGACGGGAACCCGCGAATCGAAGATGGCCTGAATGATGGCCCGCATCGAGTTATTGAGGCCGCCCGGGGTGTCCATCTCGATCAGCACCGCGTCGGCCTGCGTCTCGTTGGCCAGCTTGATGCCGCGGATGATGTACTCGGCGCTGACTTGGTGAATCATCTCGTCGAGCGTCAGCACGACGACGCGCGGGCGAGCCTCCGGAGGCCTGCCGAAGGCCGCTCCGCCGCTCGCCACGGCGACCGCCAGCATCAGGAAGAGTCCGGCTCGTCTGGGTTTCAAGGTGTCTTCCTCTCACCAGGCGCACTGTCCGGGATTTCCTTCATCAGCGCCTGCGCTTCGTGATTGTTCGGGTCCAGGCTCAACACGGCCTGGCTGTGGTTGCGCGCCGCTTGCGGCTGGTCGAGCGAGAGATAAACGCGCGCCAGGATCAGGTGAGCGGCCACCGTGTTGCTGAGTTTGAGAGAGGTCTCGAGTTCCGCCGCCGCCTCGTGATGCCGGCCCTGGGCATCATACGCTTCCGCCAGAATCAAGTGCGCCTCGCTGTCCTGCGGGAGCAGCGAGACAGCCTCCGCGAGTTCCCGCTCCGCTTCGCGCGCGTGGCCGGCGGCCAGAAATTCCTTGCCGCGCGCCACGTGGACTTCCGCGTGGCGTGCGGGGGTTTCACCCTGCAACCGTTCCTCCAGGGCGTTGTGCACCGCCAGCGACAACAGCCCGTAGGCGTGCCCGTCGTAGTGCTTCTTGAGCCGCAAATGCGACAGCAAATCCTGGCCGGATTCCTGCAGCCCATTTCCCTCATGCGAGGCCAACCACTCTGCTTCCCTCTTCTTGCCTGTCGCGTCACCCGCGGCGCCCAGCGCGTCAGCCAGCAGCGCGTGGATTTCCGGATCGTCGGCGGAAAGCTGCAAGGCCTCGCGCAAGTGCCGGACAGCTTCCGGATACTTCTGGCGATAAAGGAGGGACACACCGAGGTTGAAGCAGAAAATGGGATCCGTCGGATCGCCCTGGTACGCGCGCTCGAAACTCGCCGTTGCCGCCTCGAACTGGCCGCGGCGCGCTTGCATAAATCCTAGATTGTTCCAGACTTCGTTCAGAGGGATCTGGCGGGATAGCCCTTCAAAGGCGCGCTCGGCAGCGGCATCGTGGCCGAGGAAGAACTCATCCACACCCAGCAGAAACTGCGACTCCAGGTAGTTCGCGTCTTTCTCCTCGAGCTTGCGGAGCCAGCGCGCGGAGTTCTCGTAGTCTTTCTCTGCAAAGTAGAATCGGCCGAGTTCCAACGCCGCGCGATGATCGGAAGGGTCCAGGCGGTTGGCCTCACCGAGGAAGCGGACGCGGCTTTCCTTGTCTGTTGCCAGAATGCCGCGAATGAAGTTTTCGTAGGCGTCGAGGCGGATGACCGGGAACTGCCGCGCAAAATCCTCTTCCCGGCCGACGGTAAATTCCGGGTCCTGCGTGGCGAGCAGGCGCCAGGCCAGGCGCGTCTGGAGTTCGGCGAGGTCAGCAAGCTCGCCGGTCGTTTCGAGCGCGTTCGCGAGCTTCAGGCGGTGGACGTCGAGCAGTTGAGCTCGCGCCGTCAGCCGATTCCCTTCCACGGCAAAGTTGCCCACCACCGCCCAGTCGACCCCCAAGGTCTCGGCCACCTTGTAGACGCTGGCGAGTGTAATGGGAGTCCCGGCGGGAATCCCCAGTTGTTCAAACGCCGCATTCCTTTCGCGCCGACTCAGGACAAAACGGTCAGGGCCCCCCAGACGCGTGGAAAGCGTTTCCGAGAAACTCTCTGAAATCCAGTTCAGGTCGGGTCGGCTGCTGCGGTTCTCGAAGGGAAAGACCAAAAGGGTCCGGGGAGGCGGTGCGGCCGGCAGCTCACACGCCGCAAGCATCAAGAGCAGGGTGGAGAGAATCCTCTTCATGGATCGACTCATCCGTCATTATATCGCCGAAGCCTCACTCGCCGATGGCCTTGGGGGGATTCGCCCGCAGTTCGACGTAGGCGGGAAACTCGCTGATTTTTCGGAAGTCCGTGTCCTGGTCGAGCTCCTTGGTATCGTTGAATCCGTCTTCGAAGGCGCGGCGCAAGTAGCGCACGGCTTCATCAGCGCGTCCCAGCGAGGCAAAGACCTTGGCCAGGTAGAAGAAGAATTTGGCGTCGGCGCTGCGCGCCTGGATGACCGTTCCGAGCGCCGAGCGCTCCGTCAGCACGTTGGGATCAATGCTGAGCGCTGCCCGGTACTCTTCCAGGGCGGGCTGGATCTTCTTGACGCGGTATAGTGACGTCCCCAGGTTCAAATGAAACGAAGCGCTGTTCGGATTCAGCTTGATCGCCTGGCGGTAGTACCTGATGGATTTCTTGGCGCGGTTCTCGAGGTAATAGGTGGTCCCCATATTATTCCAGGCTTCCGAGAACGTCTTGTCCCGCCGCATTGCTTCCTTGTAGGCCTTGCGCGCCGCCGAGTAGTTCATTTGCTGCTGGTAGGCGATGCCCAGCTTGTTCCACAGGGGCGACCGGGTGCGGCCCGTGGCTTCGAGCGCCCGCTTGTAGTAGTCCACCGCATCCGCGTAAGCCTTACTGGCCATGAAGATATCCGCCCGGTCTTCGGTCGTCAGCGCCGCCGGAGGCTTGGTGGGCGCGGGCTGTTCGCTCTCCGGAGTGAGGACGGGTGGAATCAGCTCAGGCTGAGCCGGTTTCTCGTTGGGCTGCTGCCGCGCGGTCAGACCCGCGGGGAGAAGGCAGAGAAAGAGTGCCGTCGCCATCCAGCAAGTCCAGGAAAGGGTCGTCGGTTTCATGCATCACCTTCCATCCTACGAGGGAACCCGTCGGGCCTAGGGCGCGATGTCAACCTCACTTCCCCTTTTGTTCGGGCTTACGAGGGGGCGGAGCCGGCTCGGTCGGTTTGGGGGACGAAGAATCCTTGCCTTTGAAGATGGAAAGAAATTTGCGAATCACGCCGCCCGGCTTCTTCTGGGGCGGAGGTGGAGGCTGTGGCACCTGCTCCGCCGGCGAAGTCTGGCCTCCCAGCGATGCCGGCGGCGCGCCGGGCGGGAGTGGCAGCGTCGGCGCGCTCGCCACCACGGGAACGGTCACAGCTTTTCCCGGCCGGAAGATCCGGGAGAGGATTCCGAAGGTGCCCGTCTCCCGGGACCCGGTAGGGGAGGGCTCGGTCCCGGCCACGAAGACTTCGTCACGGGTCTCCGTGGCACTCGCATCGGCAACCAAGTTCGTGCGGGCGTCGAGGGTTGCGGTCACGACACCCTCAGGTGCGGAAAAGGGCGGCGGGTCGCGGTATTCCGGAATCTCCGCGGCGTGCTTCATGAATTCGGTCCACACCGGCAAAGCCGAGGACGCACCCGAGAGTTTCAATTCGCGGTCGTCGTCGTAGCCCACCCAGACAACCGCCAGCAGATCGGAGGTGAAGCCCGCGAACCAGCCGTCGTGCGAAGTCCCCGTCTTCCCCGCCGCCGGCAGGGTGAAACCGCGGCTGCGCACCCCTGCCCCTGTGCCGTTATTGATGACGCTTTGCATCAGGCTCACCATCAGGTAACTGATGCGCGGATCGAGCACTGGCCGCGTCTCCTCCGGGCTGCGCCACAGCACCCGGCCGGAGGCGTCCTTGACAGCCAAGATGAAGCTCGGCGCCTCATACTGGCCGTGGTTGGCGAAGACTGTGTACGCCCCGGCGATTTCAAGCGGCGTCGCCACATAAGCGCCCAGGGCCAGTGCCGGTGTCGCCAGCAGGTCTTTGTTGACACCGGCCGCGATGGCGAGCGCCCGCACCTTGTCGTAGCCCACCATCTCCGCCAGCCGGACCGTGGCGACATTCAACGAGAGCGTCAGCGCTTGGCGAACCGTGACCGGGCCGTAGTACTCCTTCTTGTAATTCTCGGGCTCGTAGGGCTGGTCAGCGAATTGGAACGTCGTCGGCTCGTCGAGAAGAATCGTGGCGGGGGTCACCAGCGGTTGGGAGCCATCCACGGCCGAGGAGAGCGCCGTGGCGTAAACGAAGGGCTTGAACGACGAGCCGGGTTGCCGCTTGGCCAGCACATGGTTCAACTGGCTCACGCCGTAATCCCGCCCGCCCACCAGCGCCCGCAGCGCCCCCGTCGCCGGATCGAGCGCCACCAGCGCCACCTGGGGCTGGTTGGGCTCGGGAGGCGGGGCCTTCGCGCGGCGCCTCTTCTTCAATTCCCCGTCGACCTCGACCATTCCGGCGCGAATGCCATCGGAGGCGGCGCGCTGCAAGTCCAGGTCGAGTGTCGTATAAATCCGGTAGCTTTGCGAAAGCAGATCGTGCTCGGAATACTTGTCGAGGAGTTGATCCCTGACCATGTCCACAAAATAGGGCGCCTGGCTGCCCTCGACGTTCTTTTGCGCCAGCCCGAGTGGAGCCGCCGAGGCCTGCTCCGCCTCGGCCGGTGTGATGAAGCCGACTTCCAGCATCCGGCGCAGGACGAAGTTTCGCCGTTCGAGCGCCCGGCCGGCATACTTGTAAGGTGAATCGCGGTTGGGCCCATGGATCAGACCCGCAATTAACGCCGCCTCCGGCAGCGTCAGGCTGCTCACGTCCTTGTCGAAGTAAGCGCTCGCGGCCTCGCCGACGCCGTAAACCGAGAAGCTGCCCCGCTGGCCCAGGTAGATCTGATTGGCATAGAGCTCGAAGATCTGCTCTTTGCTCAGCCGCTGCTCCATCAACAGGGCGAGGAAAATCTCTCGGGCTTTGCGGCGCAAGGTGCGCTCCCGCGTCAGAAAGAAGTCCCGCGCCAGTTGCATCGTCAGCGTGCTGGTTCCCCGGATGCGGTCCTCCCCGTGAATCCCCGCGAGCGACGCGACCAGGATGCGGTAGATGTTCACGCCGGAGTGCGAGAAGAAGCGATGGTCTTCCGTGGCAACGATAGCGTTGATGAGGACTTTCGGCAGGTCCTGGTAGTGCACCAAGCGGCGCTTGCCGCGATTGCGATCGAAAAGCGTGGTGAGGACTTCGGGCTCAAGCTGGTAGCTGTCCAGAGGACGCGAGCGGTCCAGCGCCGTAATCGAGGAAAGGCGGCCATCCTTGAATTCCAGCGCCGCGGGGCCCTCCGGCTCCTTCTCCGTTGCAAAGAAGGACGCGGGGCCGGGCCGAATCTCCAGGTGCGCCCCCGCCAGCTTGTACGTACCGACCTCGGAGCCTCCCGCGGCCTCCGCATAGAGCCCCCGGCGTAGCCGCGCGGCGAGTTCTTCCGGCGCCAGCTCCTGCCCCACCCGCACCTCGGTTGGGGCCGCAAAGACCTGCGACGCGTTGGCGAAGATGTCGCCGCTGAGGCGCGCATCAATCAAGCGCGAGAAGCGGACATAGTAGTAAACATAAACGCCCGTCGCCGCCAGGAACGCCAGCAGAAAGAGACCGATCAGGCCTTTCTTCCACCAGGCAAGGCCCTTCCATCGCGGCTTGCCGGAGCTCCTCCGGGAGCCAGACGGACTGCGGTTTGAGGGCGGTGGGGTGGCTGGCACGAGTTATAACTGCCGGTTTTCAGCGGAAGGCGTGAAGTGCAGGTTCAGGATGTAAACCTTGAGGTCCACCGGCACGGTGTAATCGAGGTTCACAACCACCCTGCCGCCTCCCGTATCAACTTTCACTTGGTCGGCACTCACCGGCAGGTCCAAATCCTGGGCCTTGGCGAGGATGCTGTTGCGGATGGCGTCGGCGGAATTACGCTGGGTAACCCAGAAAGGATTCTGCTGCTTGATGTAATCCTCAAGCTCGTAACTGTTCACGTAAATTGGAATGATCTTGATTCCTGCGAAAACCACCGCTATCAGGAACGCCGCAGTGAGGATCGTCTTGACCGTACCTTTGCCCGAGTCGGAACGTCGCATCTTTCCCCCCGTCAAGGACGGAATTGACTGGCGCTAGCGGAGCTTCCCTTCCCGAAGAGACGATACAACCGCCTCCAGCTTAACATCCTGGATTTGCTTTGTCGAGCGCTGGAAGATCTCGGCCAGACCCCGCTCGACCTTCTTCCGCCCGACGGTGACGCGGAGAGGCACCCCGATCAGATCGGCGTCCTTGAATTTCACTCCGGGCCGCTCCGCGCGATCGTCATAAAGCACGTCCATCAAGCTCGCCTGCATCTCCACATAGAGTTGCTCCGCCGCGGCGCGCACAGCAGGGTCGTCCATGTTGGCCGCGGTCAGAATCACCTCGAAGGGCGCAATCGTGCGCGGCAGGAACAGCCCGTCGGCGTCATGGTTTTGCTCGGCCGAGGCGCTCAGGATCCGTTCGAGTCCGATGCCGTAGGAGCCCATCACCAGCGGCACTTCCTTGCCGCCGGCGTCGAGGACCGTGGCATGCATCGCCTCCGAATAGCGCCGCCCGAGTTTGAAGACGTGCCCGAGTTCGATACTCTTGGTCAACTGCAGCGGCTTCCCGCAGCGAATGCACAGGTCGCCTTCTTGGACGACACGAAGGTCAGCATATTGGGGAGTGAAATCCCGGCCAGGAGTAACATTCTTCAGGTGGAAACCGTCGCGGTTGGCCCCCGTGATCATGTTCTTGCGGCCTTCGAGGGCGCGATCGGCGATGATCCGCACTCCCTTCAGGCCCACGGGCCCGAGCGAGCCCAGGCTCGCCCCGTGGAGTTCCAGCGCCTCCTCGGGCGTGGCGGGCCGGAACACCGCCGTCCCCAATACGGTTGAGAGTTTCGTTTCGCTTAGGGCATGGTCGCCACGCAGCAGGAGAACCACGGGCTGGCTTTCGGCGATGAAATCGAGCGTCTTGATCAGCCGCGCCGGGCTCTCCCCGGTGAACTTGACAAGGTCAGAAATGGTCTTCTGCCCAGGCGTGGGGAAAGGTTCCGGAGCCGACTCGCCCGCGGGGTCTGTGGCGGGTGTCGGAGCCGCCTCCGCCTTCTCGAGGTTCGCCGCGAAGCCGCACGAGCAGTGCGCGATCCAGTCTTCGCCCGCTTCGCCCGGGGCCGTGAACTCGCTCGAAACTTTGCCGCCCATCATGCCGGAATAGGCGTCCACGTGGAGGAATCTCAATCCACAACGCTCGAAGATGCGACGGTAAGCGTCCACGTGTTTGTCGTAGCTCGCATCCAGCCCCGCGTCGTCCAGGTCGAACGAGTACGAATCCTTCATGAAGAACTGCCGCAGGCGCAGCAGGCCGGACTTGGGCCGCGGCTCGTCGCGAAATTTCTCCTGGATCTGGTACCAGATTTGCGGCAACTGCTTGTACGAGCGCAGTTCGCCGCGCGCGATGTTCGTCATTTCCTCTTCGTGCGTAATTCCCAGACACAGATCGTGCTGGTTGCGGTCCTTGAACTTGAACATCACGTCCACCGCGTCCCAGCGGCCCGATTCGCGCCAGAGTTCGGCCGGGTTCAGCGCCGGCAGATAGAATTCCTGCCCGCCGATGCGGTTCATCTCCTCGCGAATGATCTGCGCGATCTTCAGGAAGGATTTCTGGGCGAGATAGAGATAAGCGTAGACGCCCGCGGCCACCTGGCGGATGTAGCCGGCCCGCAGCAGCAGTTGGTGGCTCGACGCTTCCGCTTCCGCCGGCGCTTCACGTAATGTAGGAATGAAGGCCTTGCTCCAACGCATAGAGTCAACCTTTCGCTCGGATCAATCCGCTTTCAGCACCTGGCCGTCGGCTCGCAGCCTCGAATGTTGCGGCGGATTCGGGGAGCACCGGACACTGGCGGGACACGGCCCGAGGCCACAAGCCGTCATTCTTGGGGATGAGCGCACTGCTTGTCAAGAAAAGCCCCGCGGCACCCCACCGATGAAGAGAGGAACGTAGCTGGTATAATCCCCCCCGACGTAATGGTGCGAGGCCGGGATGTCCCCCACAAGCAGCATCGCTGGCCGATGAGGAAAATCATGCCGACCGAGGTCGTTCCGCACGCCCGGCTTCTGGATCGAGCCAGCGCGGCGCTGGTAGTTCTGGATCTTCAGGCCAAACTTGTTCCCGCCATGTGTGAGCCCGAGCGCGTCACCCGGAATGCGCTGATTCTGCTTCGCTTGGCCGAGGTCCTCAAGATTCCCGTCATCCTGACGGCGCAGTACACCAAGGGCCTCGGAAACGTCCTGCCGGAAATCACCAACGGCGCGCCGCGCACGGCGCC
>JAIQGB010000386.1 GCA_020072905.1 Terriglobia bacterium
GCGCTGCATCGCCAACTGCGATATTTATCCTCCCAATCTGAAGAAAGGCGTGGAGACGATCAAGTCCAACCCACGAACCTACGACGACTACCGGCGCGTCCTCGATCAGAAGGACGTTAAAGCGGTGGTGATCGCCACGCCCCTCAACCTGCACGCCAAGATGGTGATCGACGCGCTCGATGCCGGCAAGCATGTCTTTGTCGAGAAGACGATGTACTTCAAGGAGGAAGAAGGAGACCCGATCCGCAAGGCGGCAGCCGAGCATCCCAAGCAGGTTCTGCAGGTCGGCCTGCAGCGGCGCTCGAGCGTGCTCTACAACGTGGCCATAGAGATGATCCGCAAAGGCGCGATCGGCAAAGTGATGTTCGTGCGCGCGCAATGGCATCGCAATAACGACTGGCGGCGTCCGGTGCCCGATCCGAAATACGAACGGCTCATCAACTGGCGGATGTACCGCGAGTACTCGGGCGGCCTGCTGGCCGAGCTCGCTTCCCACCAGATCGACGTGGCGAACTGGGCGATCGGCGCCGAGCCCGTCTCCGTGGTCGCCACGGGCGGGATCAACTATTGGAAAGACGGCCGCGAGACTTGCGACAACGTCGAGGCCATCTACGAGTATCCGGGCGGGCAAAAGCTGCTTTGGAGCTCCATTCTCTACAACGCCCATTTCGACTTCGACGAGCAGATCATGGGCGACCAGGGGACACTCATCATCACCCTTGGCAAGGGCCTTTACTACCGCGAGAAGGTCGCCAAGCCGACCGCCGCCGGATCGAAGGAAACCTGGTGGGCGGGCGCCACGGTCACCGAGGAAGCTCAACAGAAGGGCATTCCCATTTTTCCTGAAAAGGGGAACGGACCGGAAGGTTTCCTCGATCGCGAAGTGAAATATGCCAAGCGCTGGCTGGCCTCGATGGGAATATACGAGTACGAAGAGCCGCACGATCCCTGGTACAGCGAAATGGCCAACTACCTGGCGAGCATTCGCGAGGGGAAGCCTGTGGTCGCGCCGCTCGAAATCGGTGTCGGAGACGCGTTGGGGGTCATCTACGGCAACCGCTCGGTCGACACTGGGCAGAGAGTGTTCTGGCCGAAGAAGCAGGCGTAGTAGAACCAAGAGCGAGCCGCTAGCTGGCATCAGGGCCGAGCATCGGGTGCGTGTCAGGGTCCGAAATCGAAGGAACCAACTTACCTCGGCGAGGAGGACGTCCGTCTCGCCCCCGAATCCCTCAGGGCTGATCAGGCCAGTCATGCGCCTTTTTCTCCTCGTGCTTGCTTTCCTCTCCGCCTTCCCGCTTCCCGCGCAGGACCAGTCCGTCCGCTACGAAGCCAGCCACGACGCCATGGGGACGGAGTTCACGGTCGTGGCGTACGGCAGCGACGCGAAGTATCTCGGAGAGGTCGCGAACGAGGCCTTTGAGGAGATCGACCGGCTGGACGCGCAAATGAGCAACTACAGGCCGGAGAGCGAAATCTCCGCGCTGAACCGCGATGCCGCGCGGCGGGCCATTATCGTCGAGCCGGCGCTCTTTGCGCTCATCCAGGATTCACGGCGTTACAGCCAGGAAACGGACGGGGCGTTCGACATCACGGTCGGCCCATTAATACGGGCGTGGGGCTTCTTCCGCGGCCAGGGCCGGTATCCGAGTCACGCCGAGCTCACTGCGGCCATCGAGCGCATTGGTTATCGCCACATCCGCCTGGATGCCGCGCGACGTGAGGTTCGATTCGACCGCGAAGGCGTCGAACTCGATCTAGGAGGCATCGCCAAAGGTTATGCTGTGGACCGCGCCGTGGAAATCCTGCGCGAGGACGGTGTGACGGCGGCGCTCGTCTCGAGCGGTACTAGCAGTGTTTACGCGCTCGGCGCGCCACCGGGAGAGCGAGGGTGGAAGGTCAACGTTCGTGACCCGTTTGAAGCCGGGAAAGTCGGAGACGTCGTGTGGCTAAAGAACTACTCCCTGTCTGTTTCCGGAAACTACGAGAGGTTCTTCACGCTGCAGGGGAAGACTTACGCCCACATCATGGATCCGCGGTCGGGAAGGCCGGTCGAGAACATGTTGGCAACCGCGGTCCTTGCTCCCCGCGCGACCCAGAGCGATGCACTGTCAACCGCCTTCTTTGTTCTGGGTCCACAGGCCAGCCGGCGATATCTCGCCGCCCACCCTGATCTCGCGGTTCTCTTTTACCAGCCGGGACGGGCGAAGCGGACCTTCCGGCGAGTGATGCTGCGCTCGGCTTCTTCCAACGTACCCGCCGGGAGCTTGGCCGAAATCGGCCCGCCGTGAGGTTCCGCGCCCAACCTGTGGCTATGATGAGGAGTGCAGAGCGGCCTTCCTCACTGTAACATGCAGTTCCCATTGAGTTCTGGGTTTGCGAACCGCATTATCGAGTTGAAGAATGGTTGCGCCACCTAAAGCTAAACTCTTGTATTTCATGCGTGCCAGACGGACACTTTGGAGAATGTCTTTGCCGATCTGTTGCAATACATGGAAGCAGGAAGAGGCATTGCCAAGGCCGCCCCTTTCAATCCCAACTGAAGGTCACATGCCAATCGTCACGAAGTTCCTCCGGCGAGCCGTTCTCGTGGTGGCATTCATCGGCACGAACGCCTTGGGCGTTGCTCAAGGTCCGCCGCAGTCGGCGCAGACTGTCAGCCCTCTGGCGGAGGAGCACTATCAGCGCGGCATCGCGGCCCTCGAGAGGAAAGACCTGAGGACGGCGATCAGACAGTTCCGCTTGGCCGTGAAGTACGCTCCCAAGAACCCCGTCATGCACAACGCGCTTGGCGGGGCCTACCTGCAGGACGGCCAAGCAGATCCCGCCGTCGTGGAGTTCCGCAAAGCCATCGCGCTCTCGCCCCGATTTGCCGAGGCTTACTACGACATGGGACGCGCCCTGGAATGGCGGCAGGATATGGACGGAGCGATCACGTTCTACCAGTGGACGCTTCGCCTGGAGCCGGACCAGCCGGAAGCATGCGTCGCGCTGGGCGCTGCAAAACTGCGCCGAGGCGATGTAGAAGGTTCCATCGAGCAGTTCCGCGCGGCTCTGAAGCTGGCGCCCGAATACGCGCCGGCCCATTATCACTTGGGATTGGCCTTGCGACGCAAGGGCGACCAGACTCACGCCGCCGCGGAGTTTGCGCAAGCTCATCAACTCGACCCTCGACTACGGCCGCCCCGCGAGTAGTTCGGACTTCGATTCTGGCCTTTTCGGCGCAACAGAAGAAACTGCAAAAACCTGTAACACATCGCCGTTAGCAGGTTGGCGGGATTATATGTTATAGTGTGCGCGCAATTTAGGGGAGCAAACGCTTACACTTATTGAGCGTCGGCTTGGGGGTCGGAACATGAAACTCGAAGATGTCGCCACGCGGGCCAGAGTCTCCATTGCCACCGTTTCGCGGGTGGTGAACAACGTCGGGCCCGTCAAGAACACCACGCGCGCGCGGGTGCTCAAAGCCATCCAGGAACTCAAGTATCATCCCAACATCCACGCGCGGACTCTGGCGGGCGGCAAGAGCCGCACGCTGGGGATGATCGTCTCCAACCTTGCCAATCCCTTTTTCCTCGACATTTTCCGAGCCCTGGAAGCGGAAGCGCATCGTCGCGGCTACGAAGTCTTGGTGGCGAACACCGACTACAATCCGCGTCAGCTCGTGGCGAGCGTGCACCTGATGATGGGACGCCGCCCGGCCGGGCTGGCGGTCATCGTCTCCGAGATGGAGCCTTCGCTTTTGCAGGAACTCACGGAAAGCAATTTGCCCATCGTCTTCTACGACGTGGGAACCCCGGCGCGGAACATCAGCAACATCAAGGTGAAGTACGAGAAAGGGATTCAGAGAGTCGTGGAATACCTCTATTCAATGGGCCACCGGCGGATGGCCTTTGTCGGCCACCACACCGGGCTCGATCCGCTGCTCGACCGCAAGAAGTCGTTCCTCGATACGATGAAGCGCTACGCCGGGGAAGTCGAGCACATGGTGACCGCCGATCACGACGGCCCGGCGGGCGGGCAGCAGGCCACGCGCCAGCTCCTGGCCTCCGAGTTCAGACCGACCGCCATCATTTGCGTCAATGACTTCATGGCTCTCGGTGTGGCGAAAGAGCTGCGTGAAC
>JAIQGB010000387.1 GCA_020072905.1 Terriglobia bacterium
TGCTGTTGGCGCCGCCGGCGGTCGCATCGCCCGATGAAATCCGCGACGGCATCGCCGAATTGCGCCGCGCTATCTATGAGGTCCAGGCGTCGTGAATAAAGTTTTTGCCAGCGCCGACGCTCAAAGTGGGAGCGGGCGTCTTGGGAGCGTTGACCGTAAAGTCCAGCGACCCGCCGAATGAGACGAAGGGCGGTATCGGCAGAGCTGGCGCAACTGCCGTTATGTCGTTGGTCAAGCCGTAATTCACGTTGGCAACCGTAAAGCTCAAACTCATTGTGACAGGGATGTTGGTGAACGGTACATCGAACGCGATTTGGCCCAGGTCCTGGCAGTACGTGGTGGCGGCCTGCACAGCATCCCCCTTCGATTGGTCCGCTTGCTGGGCCCTGCCCGGCTCGCGGCCTGTTCCAGTGTCTTGCACAGGCGCATACACGCGACCGCTATTGCCGAACGAATCGCCGGCACCGCCTCCCTGCCCGTCAGGTGTGTCCGGTGTGAGGCCGCAGAACCAATTCGTCGCCGGGTCCCAGCACATGTAGAGCCCCAGCGGGTCAATGAAGTTCACCGGGTTGTTCAGAACATACGCGTACCGATTCAAGGATTGCGGATTCAAAATATCGCCCGCCAGCGGGTCGGGGCTGAGCCAGCGGTAGAGGCGCGGGTTGTACATGCGGAAGAGCGTCGGATCGTTCCCCGTCTCCGCGTCGCGCTGGCCCAGCGAGGCGAAGCGGTTGTCCTTGACCAGCGCCGAAGAGGCCCACAACTGCCCCCAGGGGTAATAGAGGGTTTTCTGGATCGTCGCCCCGGTCTGGGTCTGATCGGTGACGAACGTGGTCGAGCCCAGCCCGTTGGGGTGGAGGAAGTACGTCTTCTGGTCCTGATATTTGACGAAGATGCGCCCGTTGAAGGGGACGTAATACGCGCCCCAACCCGAATTGTCGTAGGAGCCGATCGGGCTGCCGAAGGCGTCGTACACCAGATCAGTGTACGCCGTTCCGGTCTTCTTCTCCACCCGCTGGCCCAACTGCCTGCCCCACACAAGAAGCCGCAGAGTCTCTGAGAGGCGCGACTCTGCGCTACGCAGTTGTATTCGGCAGCGGCGAGCGAGTCCGTTGGCGGCAGCGCCGCCTTGCCTACCGACCAGTCGGACGGTCGGCGGCCCCGCGCCCATCCGCCGTCCGTTGTGCAATTTCAGTGGGAACAAGCTATGACGGAATTCGGCCCCAGGGCTTGCGTTGCAAGGGAAGGACTGTGAAGGCCTACTTCTGGTAGCACACCCCGTAGAATCGGCCCACCGAACTTTCCGCTGACCAGACGATCTTGCCCGGCGTTTCGATGGGCGCTTGGTTGTCGGCAAAGGGCAGGGTGATGTAGACCATGTCGCCCATGTTGTAGCGCAGGGTGCTGACGTAGCAGAGGCCCGCCTTCGAGACGTCGCGCGTCTGGGCGATATCCGCCACGCCCCAAGCGTTGCGCACGCGGATGCGCATCACCAGTCTCAGCCGGCGGGTCTTCCGCTGCTCGCCGCCCTTGGAGAGACTCTTGACGCTGGAAGCGATGATCTCCGCCGTAATGGGCTGCTCGCTGGGCTTCCAGCGCGTGTGTTCGCCGCAGCGGTCGCAGTGGCGGGAAATCAGGCCGGTGGAGAGCAACACGTCATATTCGATGGAAGACAGCGCGCTCTGCGCGGCCTTCTTGCACGCGGCGCACTCGATGAGGACCTTGGGCTGAACGCCCTCGGCCGGCTTGGTGAACGTCACGCCCCAGATCTTGCTTTCGGGACTGACCGCCTCCACGCCCCACTCGCGCCGGTCGCCGAACACCTGTTGGAACCCGCCGACGACGCGGAATTCCTCTTCAATCCCGCTCTCGAGATTCATGATGAGCACCACGTCGTCAGGAAGCAGCGAGTGGGTGAGGCTGATCCGCGCGCCTTGCTGGTTGAAGGTAACGGTCACCGTCTCTTCGCCGAACGAAACCCCGTTCGCGTCATTGCCGATGACGCGAATGCGCACCGGCACCAGAATCCGGTCGGTTCGTCGCCGGACGGCTTCCAGAGATCGTGTCTCCTCTTCGGCTGCCATGCTCTTGATTTGATCCCCAGGCGCTCTGGTCCTGCGGTTATCAACCACCGGCGGCCCCAAGAGAGATCCCGGGACTTTCCTCGTCCGCTACGCGTTGGTGGCCGGAGGGCGTTTCCGAGTCTTGGCGGGCCTCGCCGCGGCGGGACGGGTGTCATCGGCGGGCTGGACAGCTTCCTTGAACTTGGCCAGCGCTTCGGCCTCGCTCTCGGCGATCACAAAGAATTGCGAAAGTTGGACGCTATCCAGAACCTTTCGAACGTGCTCGTTCAGGCTCGCCAGGATTACGCTGACCCCGGCACCCTGCGCCGTCTTGTGGCTGCCCGCCAGGAATCCCAATCCTGTCGAATCGATGTAGGGAACCTCGGCGAAATCCAGAATCAGCTTCCGGCTTCCTGCCTCAATCAGATCGTTTACTTTCTGGCGCAGAAAGGGGCCGTCGCTGCCCGCCAGGAACTTCCCGCTCAGGCGGACGATGGCCACGTCCTCGGAGAACCCCAATTCAATTCTCACAATTCGACCTCTCTCTCGGAAGTGTCTTCGCCATGCTTTCGACCGAGGGTCTGCGCGATCACGGGCGGCGAGCCGGGGCCCCGTTCCGCGGCCGGCCGCGGCGAAGAGCTGGGCCACGACTGAGAGTGTCATGCTATGAGACCCGAAGTCCCATGTCAAGGGCCGAGCCCCAAGGACCCGCGCGAGCGCCGTGTGAAGAAAACGTCCTGCCGTCGAGGGGCGTCATGGACCGTGGCGCTCACCTCACCCCCCTCAAATTCGTGACCGAGAATTGTGATGGGCCGCAGCAACTGGAGACGTCTTCCCAGTAACTCGCACCGAGACCGATTCGGAGCAGGTCCTCGGCGTGGCGACCGCGCCAAGCATTCGACCTTTGCGGAGGTACTTCGCGGCAGGGGACGTGGCGTGCGCAAATTGAAACGGTTCCTCAAGCAGAAGGGTTGTTATTCGTACCGGAGCGCCACCAGGGGATCGACCCGTGAGGCACGCCGGGCGGGCAGATATCCGGCCAGAACCGCAACCATCATCAGCAGCAGAGCTGACACGGTGGTCGTCAAGGGATCTGTCGCTTCCAGGCCGTACAGCATACTTCGAACGAAGCGCGAGGCCGCGAG
The DNA here is from genome assembly GCA_020072905.1 of Terriglobia bacterium. GTDB lineage: Bacteria > Acidobacteriota > Terriglobia > UBA7540 > UBA7540 > JAIQGB01. Next base: position 3,209 of record JAIQGB010000387.1, read on the forward strand.
CGCCGCCGGAATGCCAATTGCCACACCCACTGCCACCATGATGAGCGTTTCGCGCATGACCATTCCGAGAATGTTGTGCCGCTCGGCTCCAAGCGCCATGCGCAGGCCGATTTCGTTCGTCCTTCGCGCGACGGTATAGGACATCGTGCCGTAGAGACCGACGCAGGCGATCGTCAGCGCGAGCATCGCCAAGGCGGAGCAAAGATCGGCAAGCGTGATCTCCTGGTGAATGTCGTCCTCGATTTCCACCTTTTGGGTTCTTACCTCGGACACCGGCATTCGCGCGTCAGCCTGGCGAACGATTTCACGCACGGAGCTGACGTAAGCGAGCGGATCGCCCGCCGTCCGCAGTGCATAAGTCATCTCGTTGCGCTGCGGATAACCCTGGTTGTACGGAATGTACACAACCGGCGGAATCGCCCTTCTCAGATCGGCATAGCGCGCGTTCTTAAACACCCCGACGATCTCCATGTCGCGCGCGGGCCGGCCGTCTTTCGAAAGAATGAGGTGGCGCCCTAACGGATTCTGATCGGCGAAATTGGTCTTGGCAAACCGTTCATTGATGACCGCAACGGGTTGCGAGCCGGGCCGGTCACGCTCTTCGATGTCGCGCCCGGCTAGGATCGGCACCTGCATGGTAGTGAGAAATGCAGGCCCAACGACCAGAACACGCGTGGCCTCGTCTCGGGGCTTACCTGGCAAACTGATGGGTAATTGGGTCTGCCCCCCGATCAGAGAGGACTCGGCGAGGCCGGCCTGACGCACTCCGGGAATCGCAGCGAGCTGTTGTCGGAGATTGGCGTAGAATGTCAATATTTCCGGGTCGCGGTGCCCGGCCTGCCGGGCGTTCAATTGGAATAGCAGCACGTTTTCGCGATTGAATCCGAGCTCAATCGATTGGGCTGGCCTGCCCGTGTTTCCTTCAGGACGGAGGCGAGATCCAAGTGTGTGGATTGCATCGCCGGAACCAGGCCGAATAGCACACCTGTGAGAAGAGAAAGTGCCGCGGCCACTCCCAGCACGTGCCAGTTCAATTCGGCGCGCATGGTAACGTGCTCCGGACCTCCGCCCAGCAGTAGAGTGAGAAAACGAATCCCCCAAATCGCGAAAAATACACCCAGCACGCCACCCAGCGTCGCGAGCACAACGCTTTCCGTTAGTAATTGGCGGATGACCCTCAGCCGTCCCGCACCCACGCTCAGCCGCAGCGCGATTTCACGCTTGCGCGACGCGGCGCGCGCCAGCAGCAAATTGGCGACATTGGAGCACGCGATCGCCAGGATCAGTCCGACCAGTGTCATCAATACGAACAGGGGCTTGGAAAACTGTCGCCGCAGCGTGTCCAGCCCGGCTGCTCCTTCTTTGAGCGTCAGCGCGGGAAGATTCGCCCGCTCTCGCTCATTGCTGGCCGTGGTGGCCACCCATTGCTGAAATCGTGGCGCCAGCGTGGCCTGGGCTTGCACGAGACTGACACCAGGGCGCAATCGGGCCATGATCTCAACCCAGTAGGAATTCTGGTCAAGGTAATCATGGGCTCGAAATCCGAATTGATTGGCAGCTCCCAGCAATATGTTGGTGTGCATCGGAAGATAGAGGTCGGGAGCCGCCGCGGGATCGACGCCGAAGAATTCCGGCGGTGCGACCCCAACCACGGTGAATGGCAGATTGTTGATCAAAATGGTTTGACCTGCGGCGCTGCTGGCTCCCCCAAAGTGTTTTTCGCTGAAGGCATGGCTCACCACGGCGACGGCGGCTGCTCCGGTGCGGTCGTCATCGGGAACAATCAGCCGTCCGGCGGCGGGACGAACACCGAGGCCCCGAAAGTAGTCTCCCGATACCAACTCGCCGTGAGCGAGGTCAGCTTGTCCCTTGATCGTCACATTCATGGTTCGCACTTCTTGCGTCTGGCAATAGGCGAACACGTCGGAGAAAACGGAGTCGCTTTGCTGCAAAAGCTCGAAGGCCGGGTAGGGGAAAATGCCGCTTACGGATCCCAGCTTGGGATCGTCTTCAACATCGCCGCTCATGTCACGCATCACGAAATCTTCCCGCCAAGCCTTAGCGTGCCAGTTCAGGACGACCAGCGACTTAGGATCGGAAACCGGCAGGGAACGCAGCAGGAGCGCGTCGAGGAAGCTGTAGATCGCGGTGTTCGCGCCAATGCCGAGGGCGAGGGTGAGTGCAGCTACGGCGGTGAAACCCGGATTCTTCGCCAGCATCCGGATCCCGTAACGAACATCCTGCATCAGCTGCTCGAACCAGCCCCAACCCCACATCTGGCGGGTGACCTCCTTGACCAAGCCGACGTTGCCGAATTCGCGGACGGCCGAAACGCGAGCTTGCTCGGCGCTTACGCCTTGCTCCATGCGCTCCTGCGTGGCCATGCGCAGGTGGCCTTGGATCTCCTCGTCGAGTTCCTCTTCGCGCCGGCGCCGGCGAAACAACCTTGTCCAGAAACTCACGACTATCCCTCGTCTGGCGCGGGATTCATGATCCCAGCAATGGCGGTGACGATTTGCGCCCAGCGTGCCTGCTCAGAGAGCAACTGCCTCTTCCCTGCCGGGGTCAGGCGATAGTACTTGGCGCGCTGATGGCTCTCCGTCTGCTTCCAATGCGAAGTCACCCAGCCTTGCTTCTCCAGCCGGTGGAGCGCCGGATAAAGCGAGCCCGTCTCGACTTGCAGAATCTCCCTCGAGCGTCCCTGAATAGATTGACTGATTCCGTACCCGTGCTGGGGTCCCCATTGCAGGGTCTGGAGGATAAGCATGTCGAGCGTGCCCTGCAGCAGCTCGATGCGATTTTGGTAGCGCTCTTTCTTCGGCATCGTGGATGTAGACAATCTACACCTTGGGCAGTAGAATGTCAACCCCCTTGCGGGGCAAAGGTCGGCCCCGTGTCCCGGTGACGCGTGGAACTGGCACCTTTGAGCTGCCAGTGAGCCCCCGGAGACCCTCTGCGGGATACGCGGAGGGATGATCACCCGGTCTGTAAGGCAGGATTACGCCGCGCGCGGCAAGGAGTTGGAGCGGCTGGTGACGTTGATCTTCATCTCGCACTCGTCGCCTGAAACGCTCTGGGTCTGGAAACCGAACTTGCGGTAGAGACTCAAGGCGGGAACATTGGAGAGCTCGGTAGTGAGGAATACTTCGGCAAATCCCATCTCGCTCACCCAATCCAATGCCAGACGCGTCATCGCCGTACCGACACCCTGGCAACGATAGTCCTGATGAACGAAGATGGTGTATTCAACGGCGGCATCAGAGATTGGGCAGAGAATTACATGCCCGACCGCACGCTTGCCATCCAAGGCCAGGAGCGCGCGCGACTTCGACTGCAGGCGATCGAGCCACAGCGCGATGCGCGGAACGTCCGGCGGGGGAAGTCCCTGCGCGACCCGCTTCGGCTCAAAGCCCTTGTACATCTCGACCAGCGCCCCGAAGTCATCAAGGTCAAATGCCCGGACGAGCAGGGTGCGGCCGTCCAGTGTATGGATTTGCCCAGGGTGAAATACAGCGTCGATACTC